>NZ_JBMIRQ010000060.1:0-12552 GCF_049195265.1 Rhodococcus sp. MALMAid1271
GAATCGCCGACAGCGGCCCGACACTCGTCAATCGTGGAAAAGCTGGGTAGACCAGCGGTCACGCCCTGCCTGGAAACAGTTCTTGCTCGTGTCGTCGATTCGGATCAACTTTCACAAGCTCATCGGTGGATTCAGGCTAAGACTGCATCGGATATGGCTGCGGAACTCGAAGCAGTCGAGAGAGGCGAAAAGACCTTTACATGGCCGGACGTCTTCTACCTGGTAAGCGTCGGGAAGTTGGCAAAAGTCAAGCACAAAGCCTTCGCCGAAGAATCGGAATGGCGACTCATCACCAAGGACCACGGGATGGAACACCCAGACTTCAGAGCAGGAAAGCTGGGTCTGGTTCCGTACGTGAAGCTGTTCTTTCAGCTGTCCGATGATGAGGGGCCAGCCATATCCGAGATCGTCGTCGGTCCCGGACCGGAGCAGAGCTTGCGGGTGGATGCCGTAAAGCGTCTGTTGGACAAGATCGGATCCTCAAACACACGCGTGAGACGGTCGAAAGCACCCTTCAGGGGCTGAGATCAACACCTCACCCCTGAAATACAGGTCAGTGAGCGGCGTTGAACGCTTCTTCGATGTGGGCCGGGATGCGGCCGCGGTCGCTGATCGGGTGCCCCTCGTCGGCGGCCCACTGCCGAATCGCGCGTGTCTGCGCCGGATCACGGGCAGCCGGTGTCCCGGTCTTCGCGGGAGTCGTCGCGCCGGCGGGGGAGGGCTTACGCTTGCGGCCACCGACCCGAGTGGAATGCTCGATGTAGTAGTCGAGCTTCCTGTGGAACTCGTTGGCGTTCTTCGCTTTCAGGTCGATCACGTACTCGACGCCGTTGACCGCGAATTCGATCGTTTCGCCGGATTCGTCGTCGATGACCGACCCGTCGATATCGTCCACCAATTGGGTTGTCACTCGTTTGGCCACAGTCGAAAAACCTTTCGATCACACTCAATGTCACGAACTCGGGCAACGGCCAGCGTAACCAACGAATGTGCCGATGAGTTGCACCCTTTCATGTCACGACATCGTGGGGATCGATGTCGGATCGGATTCCTTTGAATGCGGGGTGCCGTAATCGCCCCGTTGTCGATTGTTCGCGGTATTCCACGATTGCCACCAATTCCGGTGTCACCCATGACACTCCGACTGCGTCGTCGCGCGGAATCGGACCGTGCAGCGCACTGTCCGGACGGGTGCGCTCGGTGAGCGTGCTCCGCAGCTCGCGGCGCATCCGGTCGGTGAAACCCGTTCCTACACGGCCGATGTAGACCAAATCGCCCTCCTCGTCGTACGCTCCGAGGAGCAGCGCCGCCAGTGTCCCACCGCCGCGGCCGCCGGCGGGAACCCATCCGCAGATCACGCCTTCGCGTGTGTTCCGGATCGGTACCTTGATCCACGACGGCGACCGGATCCCCGATCGGTACACCGACTCCGCTTTCTTCGCCACGACCCCCTCGATGCCGTTGTCGGCGGCAATGCCCATCAACGTCTCGCCGTCGATTCCCGTCATGTTCGGCGGCACCTGTATCCGCCGCCCGTCGGCCACGCCGAGACCCTCGAGCAGCGCACGGCGCTGCGTGTAGGGAAGCGTCCGGACCGATTCGCCGTCGATGTCGAGGACATCGAACACGAAATACGCCACCGGGGTCGACCGCAACAACGCCGCCGACGGCCGCGCGACATGCATTCGGCGTTGCAGCAACCCGAAATCGGGCCGACCGCCCGAATCCAGGGCCACCAACTCACCGTCGAGGGTCACCGACCGACCCGCCGTCGTATCCGACAACGCCGACGCCACGTCCGGGAACGAAGCGGAAATGTCGTTTCCGTTGCGCGAGAACAGTCTCACCCGCGATGTGCCGTCGACAACGCTGACTCCGCGTTGGCCACTGGAGTTCGAGCGGGTTCCGGCGTTCGCTGGTTCCTGGTATCGATACTGCACCGCTGGTCAGGGCCGGTGGTTCTCTTCATCCGGTAGCCACCCAGATTTCACCCACAACTAGCGGAATCTGCCAGTTGATTGCGTAACTTCACCGTTTGTGTCAGATTTCGCTACTCGTCGCAGGCAGCGCATTGCTGCGGACTCGGCACCGACTGGCGCGGCTACTCCGGCGCGGGCACTAGCCGATGTCGAGTCGCTGCAGCGACTCGATCCTGATGTAGACGAGCGCGAGTTCTACCGGAACACCCTGGTCGAATACGGATGGGCCCGAGACGTCGCGGGACTGACTCCGTCGACCCTGCAACAGATCATGTATCCAGTTATCGAGGTGTGCGACTACTTCGATTGTGTGCCATGGCGATTGACGCAGAAACAGTTCGACCAGTATTTCTCGGGTCCTGGTAAACGCAGCCACGCAACCGTGCGCAAGAAGACAGTCCAGATCGACAACTATTTTCGGTTCCTTGAGCAGCGATACGCGGGTGAGCTTTTGAGGTCTTTCGGCGTCGGTGTCGAATCGCCAGTCGATCCGTTCAACCGGCCCCGGCACCGAGGAGATTTCAAGCTCAGGATCCCGCCGTCTCACCGGGCGATGACGGCGTTCTTCGCTGACTGGCGTGACGCGCTTCCGTGTTCGCGGAAGTACCACGTCAACGCCCGTGACTACACCATGGCCAAGATTGCGTACCTATCTGGAGTACGTGCGTCGGAGCTGTGCGCCGTACGGATCG
The DNA here is from genome assembly GCF_049195265.1 of Rhodococcus sp. MALMAid1271. Classification (NCBI taxonomy): domain Bacteria; kingdom Bacillati; phylum Actinomycetota; class Actinomycetes; order Mycobacteriales; family Nocardiaceae; genus Rhodococcus; species Rhodococcus sp. MALMAid1271. Next base: position 2,672 of record NZ_JBMIRQ010000060.1, read on the forward strand.
GTGATATCCATTGGGAAGTTGGTCAGTGGGGACGCTTTGTCGTCAAGGGCAAGGGCGCACGTGGATCAGGGCCGCGGGAGCGGCAAGCGTTCTTGTTCGAAGAAGGCCGTGATCTGCTGTGGTGGTACCTCGAACAAATTCGGGGTGACTTCACCGATGACCCCACCGATGCCGGCGCACCTCTATGGCCATCGGAGCGTCTACCAACTGCTGTGGTGGCGCTTGACCTGGCTGTGGCACCAGCAATTCAGCCCTCGACATTTCGGCGCAACCTCAAGACTGCCTCGCTCCGTCACCTGAACGGCCCGGTAACCGAGCTGTATCCGCATCTGCTGCGCCACGCTTGTGCCACACACAATTACCAGCAGGGCATGCCGTTGTGGGATGTGCAGAAGCTGCTGGGACACGAGTGGGCCAGCACGACTGTGGGTTACCTGGCGTCGGCCGGAGGTGACCCGGAACGGGCGGTCATCGAATCGACACAGCGCGCTGTACGGCGCTTGAGTACGGAGAACTGAGAACTATGAAGTGGAACTTGCGAATGGTCGCGGCGCAACGAGACATCTGGCGCCCAACGCAGCTGCTGAAAGCATTCGAGGAAGTCGATTTCCATCCTTCGCTCAGCAAGGCCGCAGCGTTGTGGTCCTCGGCCCCCATCACCGTGCGTCTCGACGATCTCGACAAGATTTGTTCGGCGTTGAACTGCACCGTCGGCGATCTGATGCAGGCAGAAGAGGCTGCTGCCAGCCACTTGGAGCAACCAGTAGCACGTGTAGTCGGCGATCGAGTAAGGCCGTCGTCGCCTGTGACCGGTAAAAGATTGCGCGGTACCCGCCGAGTGCCACCCCCGAACTGATGGCTGATTGCAGCCCCACGACCGGGTCGATCGCCAGCAATGCCGCCCGTCATACCCAGCGGACGTTGCGCATGATCGACGACACTCCGCCGCAGTTCCAGGAGGACGTTCGAGCTTGGGTCGCGGCGTTGGGTGGTCGGGGCCGACGGCCGTCGCGTCCGCTGTCGGAGGCGACGATCGCGATCTACCTCAACTTCGCGCTGCCGGTCCTCATCGGTTGGGGCGAGACACACGAAAGCCTGCGTGCCGTCGAAGTCCGGGACATCGAAGAGGCTCTGGTTGGGCATGCCGGGCAGTCACGGCACAACGTTCACACCGCTCTGCGGTCGCTTTTTCGTGGGCTCAAGCGAGAACGGCGTGTATTCGCAGATCCGGCACGAGCTGTCGCCGGGCGCTACAACCGCCGGATGCTTCGCCCTGTCTCTTCGGACCGACTGCACGGACTGTTCGAGCAATTCGAGCGCGCCGATCATCGAATCATCCTGGCACTCGTGGCAATTCACGCACTGACCATCGAGGAGATCATCGATCTGCGTCTGGACCAGATCAACCGCACGAGCGGCCGAGCGACCATCGTCCGACCTCACACACGGCACACGGTGTGGTTCGACCAGCTCACCACCGAATTACTGCACAGCTGGCTGGCGTATCGACACGTACGGTGGCCATCGAGCGCGAACCCCTACCTGCTGATCAGTGGATACACCGCGCCGACCGCAGTGCCCGTCAGCCGCCACTACATCACCAGACCGTTCCGGGAGATCGGCCTGACCGCCGGGCAATTACGGGTCGATCGCATCCTCGACGAAGCAACCCAGACCGGCGATCCCGTCAGGTTGATGACCGTTTTCGGCATCGGTAACACCACCGCAGTGCGGTACGTCAGAACCGCTCACCCCGGACAATTCGACGTCGATCCCACCGCGCCGTAAGCGGCTCGACGTCGAACGTCGCCGGAGGTGGGGAAGCGGCGAGCGAGCTTCCGAACCTGTAGGACCCGGGCTTCAAGGTCAAGCACTTCAGTCAGGCGACTCAGTTGTAGGCGTGTACTCGTGTTGGCGGGTGGGCCTGTGCGGCGCGTCCGTCAGGTGCGCGCAGTGTGAAGCTTGAGCTGTACGGCGTGGTCGTAGTCGTCGTCGATCAGCGTCACGGTGCGGTGTTCGCGGTCGAGCAGTGAGGCCGCGATCGAAGCTCGGTAGCCGGAGGCGCAGTGCACCCACACGTCGCCGTCGGGGACCTCTGCAAGTCGGTGCGGCAGTTCGTGAAGGGGGATATTCACTGCACCGGGGATATGGCCGTCCGCGTACTCGGACTGTTGACGTGTGTCGAGCACAGTGATGTCGGAGTCGGTTGCGGCAAGTCCGGCGAAGTCGGACACCTCGTAGGACCGCACGTGGCCGTCGCCGGCGAGTGAGTGAATCTCACCGACAGCCGAACCGGAGGGGCGGTCGATGCCGATGCGCGCCAACTCTCGTGTGGCATCGTCGATTTGGTCAGAGGTGTCACCGATCAATGTCAGCGGCGCACCCCACTGGTAGAGCCATCCGAGGTAGGTGACGAACGTCGTCGACAGCTCGAAACCGAGGGAGCCGTCGAGATGTCCAGCAGCGAAGGCGGTTCGTGCGCGGAGGTCGACGACCCACTGGCCATCGTCGATGCGCCTGCGTAGTTCGTCGGGATCGACAGGCTCCGGGGTGGACAGATCGATCGGGGCCGGACCTTCGGTGTTGATGACGCCCATGTGGGCGTAGTACGCGGGGTAGGCCGACAATCCTGCGATCAACTCGTCGACGTACGTCTGCTCGTCCTGGGTCAGCGCGGGATTGGACTGCTGCTGTTCACCGATGGTCGACGAGTCGCCGCTGGTGGGGGTCGCGGAGCAGAAGCTACCGAACCCGTGGGTGGGGTAGACCTCGACATCAGCGGGCAGCTCGGCGGCGATACGACGGACCGAGTGGAACTGCGCGTGGGTGAGCTCGTCGGTGTGCTCGGAACCGAGCAGGTCGGTGCGGCCGGTGGATCCGTACAGCATCGAGCCACCGGTGAAGATCGCGATCGGTTCGTCGCCGAGTCGCAGCACGTAACTGACGTGATGATGTGTGTGGCCCGGAGTGTGCATCACCTGAAATGTCGCCGATCCCGCTTCGACGACATCGCCGTCGCCGACTGCGCGCCGTTCGTATTCGACCGGGTCGCCCTCGGGGACAACGTATTCGGCTCCGGTGGCGCGTGCGAGTTCGAGTCCGCCGGTGACGTAGTCGTTGTGGATGTGGGTTTCGAGTACGTGGGTGATCGCGGCGTTCTTCTCCGTGGCCAGTGCCAGGACGCGGTCGATGTCACGTTGGGGATCGATCACGACGGCGATGCCGTCGTGGCTGATCAGGTAGCTGCGGTCGCCGAGGCTCGACGTTTCGATGATTGCGATGTCTGGATCGGTGGTGCTCACGGGGTACTCCTACGGTGTAATCGGGTCGGCCTCGTTTCTGACGTGAAACGTCCTCGTTCAGGCCAGTGCGAGGAAGAGCTTTTCCAGTTCTGCTTCGGTCATGGGCTCTTTGTTGTCTGCGGTGTCGCCGGTCATGCATTCACGAAGGCCGGTGGCCACGATCTTGAATCCGGCTTTGTCGAGGGCGCGGGAGACGGCGGCGAGTTGAGTGACGACGTCTTTGCAGTCGCGTCCGTTCTCGATCATGCCGATCACACCGGCGAGTTGGCCGTGTGCGCGGCGCAGACGGTTGAGTACCAATGCGATGCTGTCTTCGTCGCCGATCATTGCGGTCTCCTGAGGGTGTGTGATGGTGGTAGTCGTTCCAGATTACCCCCGGGGGCATCGATTCGGTGTGTGCAGTCGGTCATGAAAGAACGAGGGTGTCGACAAGTACATAGCCCGCGACGGCGAACACCAGGTAGGCGAACCACGTGCGCAGCTTGTCGGTGTCGATGCGTGTGCTCAGTTTTCCGGCGACCAGCGAGCCTGCGATCGCAGCACCGGCGAACGCCGCTTTCAGTGGCCAGTTCCCGCCGAGCCCGTCGGCCTGAGCGATCAGTCCGGCGGCGGAGTTGGCGACGATGACCACCAGCGACGTTCCGACAGCGACACTCATCTCGATTCCCAGCAACAGCACCAGAGCGGGGATGATCAGAAATCCTCCGCCGACGCCGAACAGTCCGGTGAGGACACCGACCCCGAACCCGGTCGGTATGGACCGTGGTGCGCATCGCCGCCAATCGATCCCGGAACTTCCTGTCTTGCAAGCGGTTCCGACATCGTCGGTGCTGCGCAGCATCCGCGCCCCGGCGATGATCATGACGATCGCGAAGCCGATCATCACTGCGGCCTCGGGCAGATGCCTGCCCAGGACGCTGCCGACCAGCGTGCCGACGATACCGGTGGCCGCGAAGATCGCCGCCAGTCGCCATTCGACGAGCTTCGCCCGCACCTTGGGGATGGCCCCGGTCGCCGAGGCGACACCGATCACCAGCAACGATGCCGGTATCGCCTCCGACAGGTCCATTCCCAGGGCGTAGACGAGAACCGGGACGGCGAGGATCGACCCGCCGCCTCCGAGGAGACCGAGCAGGATGCCGACGGCGACGCCGAGGACCAGTGCCAGCGTCAGGGTCATCAGCTGTGGGCTGCGTCCTGGCCACCGAGTGCGTCGATGGCGGCCTGGAGCTTGGTGGTGGCCTCGGCCGCGACGTCGGACAGTGCTGGCTCGCCGGTCGCTTGGACCATGATGTCGGGGTTCATCGCTTCGACAATGACCGATCCGGAAGCGGAGGTGTCGGCGCGGACGACGACATTGCACGGCAACAGCAAGCCGATCTGGCGCATGACCCCGACGGCGCGGTGCGCGAGGGACGGATTGCAGGCACCGAGGATCAGATACTGCTCCATGTCCTCGCCGAGCTTGGCCTTCAACGTGGCCTGCATGTCGATTTCGGTGAGAACACCGAAGCCCTGATCTGCGAGGGAGGCTTTGACGGCGTCGACTGCGGTGTCGAAGTCGGTGTCGGTCAGAGTGGTCGAGAGTGCGATGTTCATAAGGGAAGTTCCTTTCGGTCGTCGAACTGCGGTGATCTGGGCCTACCCGATTCGGGGCTGGCGAATACTCGGCACGCCCACCCTGGTGAGAAGCGCGCTGGCCGGGCACCAGCCGACCGCTGCGTAAAGGGCGAGGTTCGCGGCAGCGAACGCGCTGAGCAGTCGCCACTGCGGTGCGTGGAGTTCGCCGAGGGCCAGGCCGGTGGCGGTGACGCCGGCGGCGAGGGCGGGGACGATACGTTCGATCGGCCAGCCCGCGAACGCGGACGAGCGAGTGGTGTTCGGATCGATCATGATTGCTCCGTTCGGGTTGTAAGGGTGGTCAGTGCGAGAAGCTGATCGAGGGCAACACCTTGCGCAGCCAGGCCGGTGACCACCATGCGGCGTGTCCGCTCAAACGCAGCAGGACCGGCAGCAGGATCAGCCTGATCAAGAAGGCGTCGAGCAGTACCGCGACGCCGAGGATGATGCCCATCTCCTTCGGTGGGAGCGGATCGGAGAGTGCGAAGGTGAAGAACACTGCGACCATGACCGCGGCGGCGGCGAAGATGACCCGGCCGGAGTGGGCGAGGCCGTCGACCTGAGCGGCTTTCGGGTCCCCGGTCTTCTCGTAGTGCTCTTTCGCGGTGGCGAGCAGGAACACTGTGTAGTCCATGGCGATGGCGAAGATCATCGCGAAGAAGAACACCGGACCCCAGCCGTCGAGGAAGCCTTGCGGGGTGAATCCGAGCAGTGATGCGCCGTGCCCGTCCTGGAAGATCAGCTTCGCGACCCCGAACGCTGCGGCGGTCGAGAGCAGACTGACTGCGGTGCCGAGGATCGCGATCAGCGGTGCTTGGAGTGCGACGAGCAGCAGGATGAAACCGAGCGCCAGAATGATACCGATCACCAGCGGTAGGTAGTCGTTCAGTGCTTGCTGCAGATCGAGGTTCTCCGCTGGGGCACCGCCGACCAACGCCGACTCCGGGAGTTCGGCGCGCAGGTCACCGAGGATGGTGCCCATTCTCTCGTCCGAGGGGTCAACGGTGGGAAGTGCTTGTAGCAGTGAGTAGTTCGAGCCGTCCGCGGCAGGCTGGGGCGGAGTGACCATCGAGATCCCGTCGACGGTACTGGCTGCCGTGGCGGTCGCGGCGGCATCCGCGGACGGGACGACGATCTGCAGTGCGCCGGGTGCGCCGGCACCGAACTGGGCCTGGACGAGCTCGTAACCCTGGCGAACCGGTGCGTCTTCGGGGACGACGGCGATCGAGGGCATCGCCACTTTCAGTCCGAGGACCGGAAGGGCCAGCGCAATGAGGATGCCGACGGAGACCAGAGCGAACGGCCAGGGGTGCTTGTGGAGCAGTTCACCCCAGGCTGCGAATTTCGGGGAGCGGTGCTGCTGGCGCTTGGCGTAGGGCAGGGAGGCGGCGTTGACCTTGGAACCGAGTGCACCCAGGGTTGCGGGGAGCAGGGTCATGGTGGCGATCAGCACGAAGGTCACGGCGAGCATGATGCCGACGGCCATGGTGCGCACCGCCGGTGCGGGAACGAGCAGGACGGCCGAGAGGCTCACCAAGACCGTCAGACCGGACAGGACCACGGCTTTGCCTGCGGTGTCCATGGTTTCGGCGACCGCGGCACGTGGATCGGCGTTGCGCAGTGCGTCGCGGAACCTGGCGACGATGAACAGGGCGTAGTCGATTCCGAGGGCGAGGGCGAACATCATCGCGAAGTTCATCGCCCACACCGAGATCGGCGTGACGCCGTTGAGCAGAACGAGTCCGCCTGCGGATGCGACCAGGCCGGCAACGGTGAGTAGCAGCGGCAATCCCGCGGCGACGAGGGAGCCGAACGCGAGCACCATGATCGCCAAAGTGACCGGCCAGGAGAACAATTCGGCCTGAATCATGGCGTCGTGGTTGGCCTTGTTGAAGTCCGACCACAGTGCGGAGGATCCGGTCGGGTAGACCTCGATGCCGTCGCCGGAGAGTTCGGTCAGCTCGCCCTTCACCTCGTCGACGGCCTTGACCATGTCGTCGGTACTCGCGTTTGCGCCGGCGATCAAGATGCCGGTGTGACCGTCGGGACTGATCGTCATGCCCGGCTGGGGGGCGATGACCTCACCGAAGCGAGTGTCACCGTCGAATACGGCCGCGACGTCGGTGAGTGTCTGCTGCATCGCTGCGTCTTCGATCGTGGCGGTGTCGGAGTGAACGACCACCTGCACTGCTGCAGAGGAATTGCCGCCGAAATGCTGCTGGGCGAGCTCGCGGACCTGGACGGATTCGGAACCGTTGGCCTGCCAGCCGGCCCCGGCCAAGGATGAGAACACCGATGGCGCAGCCGATCCCAGAGCAACGAGGGCGATCAGCCAGATGCCGAACACCCACCGGCGACGCGCGACCATCGTGCTTCCCAGGCGGCCTAGTGCGCCGGGTGCCGGTGGCCGATGGCGGTCGTGGCGGCCGGTGGCCGCCGCGGTAGCGGGCTTGGTCACAATTGCTTCTCCTAATACGGGTGGGGGTATTCAGAAGTGTTGAAGACGCCCAGAGATTCCTGCGAAATGCAGTGGAGTGCTGTTGGGGTGGGGGTCAGCGACGAAACAGGGAACGAAAGAAGTTGTCGCGTGTAGCTGGGGCGGGTGTCTCCATGGAGCAGGAGCACTGCTGCGACCGCGGAACGTTCTTCATGACGCTGTCGACATGTCGACCGCAGCCAGCCCAGGTGGTCTTACCGCATGCCGGGCACGGGACGGGGTAGCACATGGCGGTCCTTTCTGGCGGGTACATCACTACTGTGACACATACCTAGGGGGGTATGCAAGTACCCGTGGGGGTATGAGGGAAGGGGTGGGCCGGAGCCGATCGGTAGACGGCAGTGGTTTTGCCGGATCCAACGCGAGGCTGTGCTGGCGGCCGCAGAAGGCGTTTGATGGTCGCCAGTCTGCGAATGCGGTTGTCCCTCAGGGGTTGATGCTCCACCCACGCGCGAGTTGCGCCGCTATCGTCCGCGAGTTTCTGTGAACCCGCGCAGTTGCGTCCCACTTCCATTCCCACACCCAGACAGGGCCGGACGGGAGCGGCCCAGCGGTGGCCAGCATTGGAGACAACGGATTCGGGGGCATCGACGACGGATGCCCGCGCCACTGGCAAGCGAACCATCTCGGGCAACAACACCGCGGCTTGCAACACGAAACGGAACTCAACCGATAGGAAGGCTGTGAATCGAATTCGATCTAGACACCGGCGTGGAACGAGCCAAACCGTTTTGCTGGTAGTTGCACTACTTCTGAGCGCAACAGTCGGGTGTTCGTCGGCGGACGAGAGTTCAACGTCACCAGCAGGGAGCCCGACGGCGCGAACGTCCACGCTCAGTGACTGGATCACAGCAGCGTGCGCCAACGGCGAGTACTTCGATGGAGCGGGCAGCTTGGAACGGGCAGACAGTGCTTCGCTTTGTTTGACAGTTCCCGACCGCAATGGAAATCCTCAGCTCGACTTCGGACCGTACTCGTCCAAGTCAGGGCTTGACTACGATGCGTCGATCCGGCCCGGCGTTCCCTACGCGGTGTTCGAGAACGACCAGGGCATAACGTGGGCGTTCTTTCTGTACGGAGGAACCGAAAGTACTCCCACCCGACTTGAACCGCTACGGCAGTTCGGGTTCAAAATTGTTCCTAACGATGGGTAACAGCTACTGGAAGGACTGCTTCACAACGGCGGATCCGCGGTACTCGTCTAGAGCATGTCCGACAGGCGGTCGCGCCAGTAGGTAGGTATGAAATACGTTGCATGACAGTGACTTCCAACCGTGACCTGACATAATCTATGATACCGGCAATGATTGTCGTTATTGATATTGTTGTGCAAGCTAGCAGGGAGCCGAGGAGCTGGGATCGCTGAAGGAATGCTGCGGTCGTGTCAGAAACCGGCGGGGTCGGCATCTACTGATTGCGAGCCATCACCTTCGATTTCGGTGGCCAAAAGCCTTTTTGCTTCCTCGGCTGCTTCACGGTCCGCCTTTCGTTGGTCCATGAATTTTTTGCACGCAATCACTCCGGTCGTAAGTACGACACCCATGCCAACGCCCTTGATGAGGAGGCCGGGCGTGGCTTCTGAAACAGCCCCACGCTCGATGTCCTTCATATAATTCCCAACTCCTCCAGCCTCTTTGGCGGCGATGGTGAAGAGCTGATAGGGACCGAGGTTGTTCATGCCGATAGCTTAGACTCGGGCGATCAGGCCGGTAGATGAACACATGGGCGATAGTCCCGCCATGGCGGCGACCGGCGCGCGTGACGGGGGCCGGGATGGGCCCGCACGGGCCACCAATTTCGGCCGGACCCGATGCAGTACAGGCGATCGACCGGATGGGCTGTCGCCTCCATCTCGTTGACCACGAACAGCACCGATCGCTTCAAACACGATCGCGACCCCGCGACGCGGGCAGACCGGCCGGCAGCTGTAAACGTTCAGCGACCGCCGGCGATTGACTCAATACCCGGGCAACGGCCATCGACGGACGTAGCATCTGTGCCATGTCAGACGCTTCCGATTCCCAACTCGACATTGAGTATCGCGCGTTCGTGCGCTCGCTGCACACGGACACGATCAACACCGTCCTGGCCGTTGAAAGTTGGTGGCAGCCCGGTTGCTTCCGTATCGCTGCTCTTGGCGGGTACACCGAAGACGGGAATACCGACTCGAAAGATGTCGCCGAGGCGATCGAGCAAGACTGGCGTCAGATCATCCACCCCAGGCTGCTCACCCTGGTCAACGGCCATCCCGACCCTGACGTTCGGTTTGCTGCCGATGTTCTTGTTAAACGGCTGTGGTCGATGATCCTTATCGTGACTAGCTGTTCTTCTCGGGGACGTTGTGGACGGTCAGTCGCTCGATGGGTGACTTGCCGCCGATGCCTGTGTGGGGTCGGTGGTGATTGTAGTGATGGATCCAGTCTTGGTAGGTCGCCGCTCTGGCTTCGTCGGAGAGATAGGTG
>NZ_JBMIRQ010000061.1:0-1078 GCF_049195265.1 Rhodococcus sp. MALMAid1271
TGTAATGAGCAGGGACGTTGTGGACGGCGTGGCAGCGACAGATAGGTGAGGACCTCCGGTATCGGTGTGGTTACCACAACTGCACCGACAACCGAGAGGTCCTCGTGTCACACGCTAATGCCTTGCTCACCCCGAAGGGGCGATTGAAACTCGCGGCATCGATCGTCGACGACGGATGGTCGATCCGCCGAGCGGCCGAACGATTCCAGGTTTCACCGACCACAGCCAAGAAATGGGCCGACCGCTACCGCACCGGCGGCCCACCGGCAATGGCCGACCGCTCGAGCAGACCCCACCACAACCCGAACCGGACACCGACCCGCACCGAACGCCGAATCATCAACCTGCGCTTCCTCCGCCGGTGGGGACCACACCGCATCGGCTACCACCTGCACATGCCGCACAGCACCGTCTCAGCGGTCCTGCGCCGCTACAAGATGCCGCTGCTTCGCCACCTCGACCAGAACACCGGACTTGCTGTACGACGCCCCCAACCCCGCCGCTACGAGCATCCCGCTCCCGGGGATCTGATCCACATCGACATCAAAAAGCTCGGCCGAATCCCCGACGGCGGCGGACATCGCAAGCTCGGCCGCGCGATCGGAAAGCGGCACAGCGGCAAACAAGGCCGCGGATACTCCTACGTCCATCACGCCGTCGACGATCACAGCCGGCTCGCGTATTCGGAGATCCTCGGTGACGAACGCAAAGAAACCGCATCGGGATTCTTCGAGCGCGCCAAAGCCTACTTCGCAGCCCATGACATCACGATCGCGCGTGTGCTGACCGACAACGGATCCTGTTACCGCTCAACGATGTTCGCGCAGACCCTAGGCCCTGGAATCAAGCACAAGCGAACCAGGCCGTATCGGCCGCAGACCAACGGCAAAGTCGAACGATTCAACAGAACCCTCAACCAGGAATGGGCCTACGCGAACACCTATCTCTCCGACGAAGCCAGAGCGGCGACCTACCAAGACTGGATCCATCACTACAATCACCACCGACCCCACACAGGCATCGGCGGCAAGTCACCCATCGAGCGACTGACCGTCCACAACGTCCCCGAGAAGAACAG
>NZ_JBMIRQ010000062.1:0-322 GCF_049195265.1 Rhodococcus sp. MALMAid1271
GAAAGTCGGTAACACCCGAAGCCGGTGGCCTAACCCCTTGTGGGAGGGAGCCGTCGAAGGTGGGATCGGCGATTGGGACGAAGTCGTAACAAGGTAGCCGTACCGGAAGGTGCGGCTGGATCACCTCCTTTCTAAGGAGCCTCTTCCTGACTCGGACCGTCACACAGGTGACGGGGGAGCAGGACAGAAACCGTTTCGGATGCATACGTCATCCGGCGGTGCTCACGGGTGGAACACTGACAACCAACTTTTATTCATTACTGCCGGCCCTGCTGGTGGGAGTAACTGTTATATCGATGCACTGTTGGGTCCTGAGAGAACA
>NZ_JBMIRQ010000063.1:0-208 GCF_049195265.1 Rhodococcus sp. MALMAid1271
ACCGCGATGATCGTCGACGCCCCGGCCAGCCGGGCACCGGCGATCGCCGCGTCACCGACTCCGCCGCACCCGATCACTGCCACCGAGTCGCCCCGCGAGATGTTGCCGGTGTTCATCGCCGCACCCAACCCGGCCATCACTCCGCATCCGAGCAGCCCGACCACCGCTGGATCGGACTGCGGATCGACCTTCGTGCACTGGCCCTCGT
>NZ_JBMIRQ010000064.1:0-3712 GCF_049195265.1 Rhodococcus sp. MALMAid1271
GCGGATTCGAGTGCGAAGCCGATGTGTTGTTCGACCAGGAGTACTCCGAGGCCGCCGCGTCGGGTGAGTTCGAGGATGGTTTTTTCGATTTCGGCGACGACGGAGGGTTGGATGCCTTCGGTGGGTTCGTCGAGGATGAGCATTCGTGGTTCGGTGATCAGTGCGCGGGCGATGGCGAGTTGTTGGCGTTGCCCGCCGGAGAGTAGTCCGGCTCTGCGGTCGAGTAGTTGCGTCAGTGCGGGGAACAGGTCGAGTACTTCGCTGATCAGTGCTTTGCCGCGTGTGCGGCCGTCGGCGACGACCTGCAGGTTTTCGGCGGTGGTGAGTTGACCGAAGGACTGCTGGCCTTGCGGCACGTAGGCGAGGCCGCGCGCAACTCGCGCGCTGGGCCGCAGCGAGCTGACGTCTTCGCCGTCGAACATGACGGTGCCGGAGTTGACTTTCAGCAGTCCGACCGCTGCCCGCAGCAGGGTGGTTTTGCCGGCACCGTTGTGGCCCATGACGGCGGCGACGCCGTCGGCGGGAACGGTGAGTGAGGCTCCGTGGATGACGTCGCTGCGGCCGTAGCCGGTGTGGACATCGACCAGTTCAAGCATGATCGGCTCCCTCTTGTGCTTTCGTGTCGAGTTCCTCGCCGGCTGCTGCGGTGCCGAGGTAGACCTGTTGGACTTTCGGGTCGGCCTGTACTTCGGCGACTGTGCCCTCGGCGAGGACGCGTCCAGCAGCCAATACCGTCACCGAGGTCGCGAACATACGCATGAAGTCCATGTCGTGTTCGACCACCACCACCGTCCGCTCACCGCCGATGCGTTGGAGCAGTTGGCCGGTCTGTTCGCGTTCCTCGTGACTCATCCCGGCGACGGGTTCGTCGAGCAGGAGCACGTCGGCGTTCTGCACCAGCAGCATTCCGATCTCGAGCCACTGTTTCTGCCCGTGCGCGAGGATGCCTGCCGGCTTGTCGCGCTCAGCCGTCAGGCCGGTCGTGTCGAGGGCCTGTTCGATCTGCGGCAGCACAGAACTGCGTCGACGCAGCATCGTCAGTGCTGATCGTCCGGACCCGGCGGCGATATCCAAGTTCTGCAGGACCGTCAAATTCTCGAAGATGCTGGCGGTCTGGAAGGTGCGGCCGATGCCGAGGCGGGCGATCTGGTGGACTTTTTTGCCGAGCAGTTCGACACCGGATTTGGTGACCGACCCGGTGGCTGGGACGAGGCCGGTGATGGCGTCGATCAGGGTGGTTTTGCCGGCGCCGTTGGGTCCGATGAGGAACCGTAGATCGCCTTGCATGAGGGTCAGGTCGACGTTGGTGTTGGCTTTGAAGCCGTCGAAGCTGACGGTCAGGTCCCGGACTTCGAGGTACTGACTGGACATGCCGGCGTTGCCGCCGAACGTGGGGTGCTGGCCTTCGATATGGATCATCGGGTCAGTTCCTTTTCTGGCTCGTCGCTCGGCTCGGGGTGCGGTTCGGGCTCCTTCGTACGTGTGCGCAGGGCGAACAGGCCCGCGATGCCGGCGGGGAAGAATCCGACGACGACCACGAACAGCAGACCCTGCGCATACGTCCAGCCCGACGGGAACTGCTCCGAGAGTGTGGTTTGCGCCCACGCGACACCGAGTGCACCGAGGACCGGGCCGAGCAGGGTGGTGCGGCCACCGATCGCGACTCCGATGAGGAATGCGATGGACGGGACGATGCCGACGTCGTTGGGGGAGATGATGCCGACGATCGGCACGAACAGTGCTCCGGCGAGACCGGCGAAGAAGGCGGCGGTGACGTAGGCGACGATTTTGACGTTGGCGGGATCGTAACCGAGGAAACGGACGCGTTCTTCCTGATCGCGGACCGCGACCAGCAACTCTCCGTAGCGGGAGTACATCAGCTGCCGGGTGATCGCGACGACGACCAGCAGGACGGCGGCGGCGATGAAGAACAGCATCTGTTTGTTGGCGGGGTCGTTGAGGTTGAACCCGAAGAACGTGCGGAATCTGTTGAGGCCGTTGGAGCCGCCGGTGGTCTGCTGCCCGATCAGCAGGATCGCGAACGCGGCAGCGAGGGCTTGGCTCAAGATGGCGAAGTAGGCGCCTTTGACGCGGCGTTTGAACACCCCGAGCCCGAGGACCAGCGCGACCAGGGCCGGGACGAACACGATGCCGAGGATGGTGGTGATCGGTGAGGTGAACGGCACCCAGTAGGCGGGCAGTTCGCGGATGCCGGCGATGGACATGAAGTCCGGGACGTCGTCGCCGCGCAGTGCGGCGTCGGAGATCTTCAAATGCATGGCCATGATGTAGGCGCCGATGCCGAAGAACACTCCTTGGCCGAGGGTGAGCATTCCCCCGCGCCCCCACGCCAACCCGATACCGACCGCGACGATGGCGTAGCAGATGAATTTGCCGAGCAGGCTGAGCCGGAAGTCGCTCAGGACGGCCGGGGCGACGGCGAACAACACGATCGCGGCGACCGCGAACCCCAGCAATGCGCCGCGTTTGGCGAGGAATTCGCTCATACCAGGCTCCTTGTCTTGACGGCGAACAATCCTTGCGGGCGGGCCTGCAGGAAGATCACGATGAGCACGAACACGATGACCTTCGCGATCGAGGCCGTGGTGCTGTACTCGATGAACGAGTTGAGGATGCCGAGCGCGAACGCGGCGATCACCGCGCCCTTGATCTGGCCGAGGCCACCGACGACGACGACCAGGAACGCATCGATCAGATAGCTTTGTCCCACCGTGGAACTGGTCGAGCCGATCAAGGTCAGCGCGACGCCGGCGACACCGGCCAGACCGGAGCCGAGGAAGAACGTCGAAATATCGGTCCTACGGCTCGAGATGCCCGACGTCTCCGCCAGATCCCGGTTTTGCACCACCGCGCGGATGCGTCGACCCATCGCGGTCTTCTTCAACGCCACCGACAACGCCACCACGGCGACGATCGCGAGGACGAGGATGAAGATGCGGGTCTTGGGGACCACGGCACCGAGGATGTCGACACCGCCGCGTAGCCAGTCCGGTGTCACGACGTTGACCGCCGGTGCTCCGAAGATGTCGCGGGCGAGTTGCTGCAGGATCAACCCGACACCGAAGGTGACGAGCAGGGTGTCCAGCGGTCGGTGATACATCCGCTGAATGAGCGTCACCTCGAGCAGCACACCCATGACGCCGCCGACCAGAAAGCCGACGATCAGGGAGATCAGCAGTGATGCGCCGCCGGCGGAGACGATCTGCTGCACCACATACGCGGTGTAGGAGCCGGCCATGATGAACTCGCCGTGGGCCATGTTGATCACCCCCATCTGACCGAACGTCAGCGAGAGCCCGAGGGCGGCAAGCAGAAGAATAGAACCGATCGACAGGCCGGTGAACAACTGTCCGATCACGACGTCCATAGGAAAGCTCCTTCGGAGCATGTGAGTGGAACTTCGGAGCAGGCACCGAAGTTCCACTCACATGGGTGGTGGTCAGTTGAGGTCGGAAGCCCAGTCGTAGGTCTCGAGGAACGGATCGGGCTCGATCGGCTCCGGCGACTCGGACACGGTGTAGATCAAACCGTCCGGACGAATCTCACCGATACGCGCAGTCTTGGAAATATGGTGATTGTCGCCGTTGATGACGACCTCACCCTCAGGAGCGGCGAAACTGACACCACCAGCAGCATCCTGAATATCCGCCACCGCAAACGAATCAGCCTTCTCGACCGTGTTCTTCCACAG
>NZ_JBMIRQ010000066.1:0-17685 GCF_049195265.1 Rhodococcus sp. MALMAid1271
GATCGAGGACTACATCGACTGGTTCAACAACGACCGCATCTCGCTACGCTTCGACGGCCTGAGCCCGGTGCAATACCGAGCCCAGGCCCTCGCAGCCTAGGATTTCCATTAACGGTCCAACCCACGGGGTCCAGTGCAATGTAGTGGTCCATTCACGCGAACGGGTGGGGTGCGAACGGGTGGGGTGCGCTGGGGCGGTGCAGGGCGCGCGCTGCCGAGCTAACGACTGCGACTAGGTGGCGTCGGCGTCGATCGGCGGAGTCTCACCGGCCGCGAGTGTCGGCTCGCTCTTGCTCATCGACACCGGGCTCGCGGCCGCCCCACCCTGTACAGCGTTGTTCTGTGGGGTGGGTCCGCCGAGATTCTTCGGCTTGGTGTCGAAGGGCTTGCCCTTGAACGTGTCTTCGAGTGGGTTCTTGAAGATCGAATCGTCGCCGTCGAGTAGATGCTTGGTGATCACCGCGCGCGGCGTCATGCCCCGCAGTTGGTTGAGATCGGCGAGTGGTTTGCGGAGGTCCTCGAAATCGGTGCCCAGCTCGTCCTTGAGCTGCTGACTCGCGCCGTTGGCGTAGTCCTTGACCTGACGGATCGACTTGGACACCCAGCTGATCGCGCCGGGGAGGCGATCCGGGCCGAGGATGACCAGAGCTGCTACGAGGAGAATTACGAGCTCTCCCCAACCGATGTTGCCGAACACGCCTGCCAGCCTAGTCCGTCAGTCCGAAACCGGCGTGACGGACAGGTCGACCAGCCGTCCTGAGCGGACGATCTGCACCGGAACCGGCTCACCGATCGTGGTGGACTGCACTGCGACGACCAATTCGTCCGCATCACCGACCGTGCGATCACCGACCTTGGTGATGACATCGCCTTCGACGATGCCGGCCTGTTGTGCCGGGCCGCCTGCTCGCACATTGGCCACTTCGGCACCCGAGGACGTGTCGTTGATGACCGAGCGCGCATTGATACCGAAGTCCGGGTGTTTCATGACGCCGTCCCGGATCAGGGCCTGAGCCACCTCGGTGACCTCGTCGACGGGGATGGCGAAGCCGAGTCCCACCGATCCCCCGCTCTCGCTGCGGATAGCGGAGTTGATACCGATGACGCGGCCCTCGAAGTCGATCAATGGACCACCGGAGTTACCTGGGTTGATGGCGGCGTCGGTCTGCACGGCGTCGATGACGGCATCGGTGTCGGTGCCTTCGCCGGACAGGGCCACGGGGCGATCGAGAGCGCTGACGATGCCGGAGGTGACGGTTTTGTTCAGTCCAAGCGGAGATCCGACGGCAATGACGTCCTGCCCGACGCGAACGTCGCTGGACCGTCCCAGCTGCGCTTCGGTGAGGTTTCCGACGTCCGTCTTCAGTACGGCGAGGTCGGTCTTGGTATCGCGTCCGACGATGCGCCCCGGCACTTTCGTGCCGTCCGAGAAGGTGACTTCGAGCGTCGAATTGTCCGGGTCGGACGCTGCGAGGGAGATGACGTGGTTGTTGGTGACGATGTACCCGTCACCGCTGATCACGACGCCCGAGCCGGTGCCCCCGGTCTCCCCGAGTGTCACCTGGATCGATACGACGGACGGGAGGACGGCGTCGGCGACTTTGCTGATCTGACCACGGGGGATGTCGTCGCCGCTGGACTGGGTCAGCGTCACTTTCTGACTGGTCAGTGCGCCGGTCACCTCGGCGGTCAGACGGCCGAACAGGCCACCGACCAAGCCGATGACGAGGGCCAGGATCCCGAGCACGACGAGAGCTCGGACGGACACCGATCTTCCGAAAAGCACATCACGCACACCGAGTTTGGTACCCGGCGGGAGAACCGGAGGCGCTGGGGTGTCGACCGCGGCGTTGCCGAGCAGAACTCGTGCGTTGGGATCGCGCCACGGATCGGCCGGAGCGGGCGTGGGGGTGTCGATGTCGTGTTCCGCGGACGGGTCACGCTGCAACGACTCCTGGGAGTCCTGCGGACGTCCGAACGCCTCGGCGAGGATCGGGTCGGGAGGGCGAACGGAGACTCGATCGGGCAACTGCTCGCCGGGTCGGCGCGGAGAGAACGAACCGTCGACATCCTCGGGACGACCGAACACCGAGGCCGACATCGGATCGACGGACGGCCGATAGACCGGCCGTGGTGGCAATCGCGGACCTTCCGGGCCGATCCCCGCCGGCTCGACATCGTCCGGGTCGGTGCCTGCGGTCTCGGTGTTGGTCGAATCAGATGTCACGCGTCCGGTTACCCCTCGCATACGTCGGTGTGAGAGTTCAGTATCACTCGAGCGGTCGGGGCAGCTCGATGCAGGTGAGAAGTTCGGTGCAGGTGAGAAGCCGTCGGGAGTATGTCGAGGCTGTCAACGTCGGCGACGGCGAACGCCTGCCACGGACGACTTGAACGTCCGCTTGGTGCGTGCCTGCCCGTCGTCCCCGGCGCAGGACGGAATCTGGCTGAGCAGACCGAGCAAGGAGTGCGGCATGGACATCTCGCCTGCACCACGCAGCGCGCGGCGGGCCTGCTGCTGCGCCTCGACCTCGGCCGCGCATTCTGGGCACTCGGACAGGTGGTGAGCTGCGCGAAGGTACGCGGGCATCCGCAATTCGCCGTCGACGTAGGCCGCCACGGCCTCACTGGCCAGATGTTCGGTTGAACTGAACTGCCGAGGCTTGCGCGCCTGCGTCATCCAACCCTCCTCGTAGCTAGTGGGCACTTGCGTGACCCGAGTCGACCTTCCCGTGCACTCGAAGGTACTCGCGTAGCGCTTGGCGTCCACGATGAATGCGACTGCGAACCGTTCCGAGCTTGACGCCCAGTGTCGCACCGATCTCTTCGTAGGACAGGCCTTCGATATCGCACAGCACGATTGCGGCGCGGAATTCCGGTGCCAGCGAGTCGAGCGCGGACTGGAGATCGGGGTCGAGGCGGGCGTCGTGGTAGATCTGCTCGGGACTGGGCCGGTCGGAGGGGACGCGGTCGTAGTCCTCGGGAAGCGCTTCCATGCGGATGCGACTGCGACGACGAACCATGTCGAGGAACAGGTTCGTGGTGATGCGGTGCAGCCATCCCTCGAAGGTGCCGGGCTGATAGTTGGACAGGGAGCGGAAGACCCGGATGAAGGTGTCCTGCGTCAGATCCTCTGCATCCTGTGCGTTGCCGGACAGGCGGTACGCCAGGCGGTAGACGCGGTCGCCGTGCTCACGAACGAGCTCGTCCCAGGACGGCATCGTCGAGACCTCGCCGGTCGCATCGAACACGGCGGTACCGCCGATATCCTCTGGCATCGGCACGGACTCGGGTAGACGCGCGGTGTTGCGAACGCCGTTGATCTCGTAAATAGTTGGATCCTCCTGCTCAGGACTGCGTACGTCCTTCTGATTCAACCGACGACTACCCTCGGATGTTCCAGCTCACACTTCGCAATCGAGACGGACCTTCGATTCCTCCATAGCCTGACCGATCTGCGTGTGGGTCCGGTATGAATCAGCTGAGGCGCACCTGAGAATGTGTGCGTGAGAATGTGCCACGGGCACGATAGCCTCGGTTCGTGCCGACCAACGCCGAGAAGATGCTCGCCTACGCCGAAGACTCCGCTCAGGAGGACGAGGTTCTGATCTCAGCCAGAGAGCGCGCCGTCGATCTCGGTGCCGCACCGGTCCCGCCATCGGTCGGAGCGATTCTGTCCATCTTCACTCAGATGCTCGGCGCCAAGACCGTGGTCGAAATCGGAACGGGCGCAGGAATCAGTGGCCTGTGGCTGCTCGACGGGATGCGCGCGGACGGCGTCCTGACCACCATCGACACCGAGCCCGAGCATCAGCGTGCCGCGCGAGAGGCGTTCCGCGCGGGCGGAATTGCGCCATCACGCACTCGGTTGATCAACGGTTGGGCACTGGATGTGCTGCCCCGATTGGCGGACGACACCTACGATTTGGTGTTCATCGACGCCAGCCCGGCCGATCATCCACACTTCGTCGCCGAAAGCGTCAGACTGCTCCGGCCGGGTGGAGTTCTGGTGCTGCACAACGCGTTGCTCGGTGGCCGGGTCGCGGACCCCACTCAGCGCGATGCCACCGCAGTGGCCGTGCGATCCGCGGCGCGGGCGATCGCCGAGGACGAGCGGCTCACGACGGTGCTGCTGCCGCTCGGCGACGGTTTGATCTGCGCTTCGAGAGCGTGAGCAGGCTCTAGATCCAGACGCCCTTGCCGACCGAGACCACTCCCCCGGCACTGACGTTGAAGCGTTCACGATCGCGTTCGTGGTCGACTCCGATGATCTCGCCGTCACCGACGACGACGTTCTTGTCCAGGATCGCGTGCCGAACCACGGCACCCTTGCCGATCCGGACGCCGGGCATCAGCACGCTGCCTTCGACCGTTGCACCGCTGTCGATCATGACATTGGAGCTCAGTACCGAATTGCGCACGGTGGCGGCGGACAGGATGCAGCCGGCACCGACGACGGATTCCTGAGCCAAACCACCCTGGACGAACTTGGCCGGTGGCAGATTCTCGGCCGATCCGCGGATGGGCCAGCGGCGGTTGTAGAGGTTGAAGATGGGGTGCACCGACACCAGGTCCATGTGGGCGTCGTAGAAGGCGTCGATGGTTCCCACATCACGCCAGTAGCCGCGGTCTCGTTCGGTGGCACCGGGCACCACGTTGTCGTTGAAGTCGTAGACCGAGGCGACGCCTGCTTCGACGAGCGCGGGAATGATGTCGCCGCCCATGTCGTGGTCGGAGTCGGAGTTCTCGGAGTCGGCCTTGATGGCGTCGATCAGCACCTTGGTGGTGAAGACGTAGTTGCCCATGGATGCGTAGGTGACGTCGGGGTCGTCGGGAGTGCCCGGCGGCTGCGCCGGCTTCTCCAGGAACTGGGTGATCTTGCCGTTCTCGTCGGAATCGATGCATCCGAACGCGAACGCCTCGCTGCGCGGCACCCGGATACCGGCGACCGTGACCCCGGCACCGGAGTCGATGTGCTGCTGCACCATCTGTTCCGGGTCCATCCGGTACACGTGGTCGGCACCGAAGACCACGATGTACTCGGGGTCCTCGTCGTACACCAGGTTCAGCGACTGGAAGATGGCGTCGGCGCTGCCGGTGTACCACCGAGGCCCCAGACGCTGCTGCGCAGGAACCGGAGTGATGTACTCCCCGGCGAACCCGGACAGCCGCCACGTCTGCGAGATGTGGCGGTCCAGTGAATGCGACTTGTACTGGGTCAGCACGCAGAGCCGGAGGTAACCGGCATTGACGAGATTGCTCAGCACGAAGTCGATCAGTCGGTAGGCGCCCCCGAAGGGTACGGCCGGCTTGGCTCGGTCCGCGGTCATCGGATAAAGGCGCTTACCCTCACCGCCGGCAAGCACGATCCCTAGTACGTGCGGTTGTGTCCTCACACACTCAACCTATCCGCACCGAGAGAACCGTGCGAGCAGTACACGCACAACTGCTGGGGAATGTAGGTTCGTTCACGTGCGCGTAGCAATGATGACCAAGGAATATCCCCCGGAGATCTACGGTGGCGCAGGAGTGCATGTCACCGAGTTGTCCGCGCAGCTGAAGTTGCTGTGCGACGTGGACATCCACTGCATGGGTGCCCCCCGCGACACCGCGCAGGTTCACGATCCGGATCCGGCGCTCGCCGGAGCCAACGCTGCGTTGACCACGTTGTCCGCGGAGCTGCGGATGGCCAATGCGGCGGCCGGCGCGGACGTGGTGCATTCACATACCTGGTACACCGGCCTTGCGGGCCACCTCGCGGCGCAGTTGCACGATGTGCCCCACATCCTGACGGCGCACTCGCTCGAACCACGCCGGCCGTGGAAGGCCGAGCAACTCGGCGGCGGCTACCGAGTCTCGTCGTGGTCCGAGCGCAACGCGGTGGAGTACGCCGACGCCGTCATCGCCGTCAGCGAGGGCATGGCCAAAGATGTGCTCGACGCCTATCCTCGCCTCGATCCGAGCCGGGTTCATGTGGTGCGCAACGGAATCGACACCGAGCGTTGGTTCGCCGACCACGGCACCTCGACCCTGGAAGAGATCGGTGTCGATCCGAGCAAGCCGATCGTCGCTTTCGTCGGACGCATCACCCGGCAGAAGGGCGTCGGGCATCTGATCGCGGCCGCCCATCGCTTCGATCCGTCCATCCAACTCGTGTTGTGTGCAGGCGCGCCCGACACCCCGGAGATCGCCGCGGAAACCGAGCGCGCCGTGGCCCAGCTCGCCGAGCAGCGCGAGGGCGTGTTCTGGGTCAAGGACATGCTTCCGACCGACAAGATCCGCGAAATCCTCACTGCAGCAGCAGTCTTCGTGTGCCCATCGGTCTACGAGCCACTCGGCATCGTCAACCTCGAAGCGATGGCCTGCGAAACTGCCGTCGTCGCCTCCGATGTCGGTGGCATCCCGGAGGTCGTCGACGACGGCCGCACCGGACGCCTGGTGCACTACAACTCCTACGAACCCGAGGCCTTCGAGCGCAACCTGGCCGACACCGTCAACGAGGTCGTCCTGGACCCCGCCCGCGCAACCGCGATGGGCAAGGCAGGCCGCGAGCGAGCGGTCGCCGAGTTCTCGTGGGCATCGATCGCGAAGCAGACCCTCGCCGTCTACAACGACGCCTCGGCGCGTCGCCGATAGGTCGACACCGTCACCGACACCGTGACCTCGACACGGTCCGGCAACTGCGCAAGCGCAGCGGATCGTGTCTCGGGGTTGCCGTGGCGCGCCGACGGCCCCATTCCGATCAGCGACTCGACGTCGTTGTGCGAGAGCGCCATCGAATACTCCAGCGCAGACTCCGCAACCGGATCGAACAGGCCGGACAGGGACTCACCGAGCCTGCGGGTCTTGTCTTCCTCGACGCCGATCAGGCCCAACGGGCCGCGCAGTTCGCGCTGATGCCGCGATGTGGGGGTCACTACCACCAGCACCCCGTCGGCGACGAGCACTCGGTTCAGCTCGTCTGCGTTACGCGGAGCGAACACGCACGTCACCGCTGACAGACTGCCCGACCGCACCGGTAGCCCACTCCAGATGTCCGCAACCACCGAGCCCAGTCGAGGATGTGAGCGGGCGGCGCGGCGCGCAGCGAACTTCGAGACATCGACGCCCAATCCCCTGGCATCCGGGCGGGCATCGAGTACGGCAGCGAGGTAGTGCCCGGTGCCCACCCCGACATCGAGCACCGCCTCACCGTCCAGCGGGACTGCAGCAGAGACCGCGGCGGCGATCGGATCGAAATGCCCCTGACCCAAGAACGCATCACGCGCGGTGATCATCTCGGCCGAGTCACCGGTGAACTTTCCGCCGTCACCGGTCAACAAACTGACGTATCCCTGCCGAGCCACATCGAACGAATGTCCACGATCGCACCACAGCGTCCGATCGGTCTCGCCGACGCCGAGCCCCGATTCGACTCCGCGTGCCCGGCATTGCGGACACAGCAACAGTTCGACGACGTCCGTCAGCATCGAACACCTCTTTCACAGCGGGTCGGCCCAGCACTTGAAAAGATCGGGCCACAACACTCGTCGTCACAACACTCGTCGTCACAACACAAAGCCCCGCTTGCCGGTGCGGCGAGCGGGGCAGAGCGATGATCGATCGATGTGGATATCAGCCGGTGACGCCCTTCAGTTCGTCACCGAGTGCCGCGGCCTCGTCGGGGGTCAATTCGACGACCAACCGGCCGCCCCCCTCGAGCGGGACACGCATGACGATTCCTCGTCCCTCTTTGGTTGCTTCGAGGGGACCGTCCCCGGTCCGGGGCTTCATCGCCGCCATCCTCTGCTCCCTCCAGATCTGCGCCCACCTGCTCGGCGCCTAGGCCTAAAAGATAAATTCGTCGCGGGGCGACGGGTGTTGAGTGCCATTCTTCCCTATCTCGGTCCATACCGAGAAACGGAGTCTGTATTCGTGACCTGCACCCAACACCCCGACAAGTGATCGTCGACCATTCCAGTCGCCTGCATCAAGGCATAAGCGGTTGTCGGACCGACGAATCTCAGCCCCCGACGCTTGAGCTCCTTGGCCAGAGCCGTCGACTCGACGGTCGATGCCGGAACCTCGGAGATCTCCGTCAGGCGTGCGGGCCGGGGTTCGGGCGCGAACGACCAGAGCAGGGTGTCGAGGTCGGTGTCCTCGAAGTCGAGAATGGCCCGAGCATTGCTCACCGCAGCGTCGATCTTGAGCCGATTGCGCACGATCGACGCATCGTTCATCAATCGTTCGACATCGTCCTCGCCGAATCGGGCCACCCGTTCCGGATCGAAATCAGCGAACGCACTGCGGAAGCTCTCGCGCTTGCGCAGAATCGTGATCCACGCCAACCCCGACTGGAACGCTTCGAGGCACAGCCGCTCGTACAGCTCGTTCCGCCCGTGAAGGGGCTGGCCCCATTCGGTGTCGTGGTACTGCCGGTACAGCTCGTTGTCGGTGGCACCCCACGGACACCGATGCCGCCCATCCGGTCCGGCGACCGCGCTCACTGCTCGTCCGGCTCGGCCGTCACCGAATGCCGCCCGTCCGAGGTAGCCCCCAGCTGACTCCCCGACTGAGCCCCCGACTGCTGCAACGCGGACAACCGCGACCGCAGCACGTCGATTTCGCCACCGAGCCGTTCGAGCGCCCAGTCCACCTCGCTGGGCTTGTAGCCCCGCAGGGTCTGCTGGAACTTCAACGAGCGCACGTCGGCTCCGGTGACGGCCTCCGCAGGCAGCACCGTCGCGGTTGTGCCCTCGGGCAGTGGACCCAGTTCCTCACCGCGACCGAACACAGTCGACGCCACGAAGAACAGTGCGGCAGCGACGACGGCAATGACCACGACATAGATCAGCAGCGTCAACATGCCACGATCTTGTCACGCCGGCCCGACACGACTATTTCAACGAGTTCATCGCCGGTCGGTCCAGCAACGACACCTCGGTCGAGAACGGCGCGAACGAATCACCGTCGACCCGAAACTGCATCAGACCGGCCCCGGAATCGACCATGCCGCATCGATTGAGCATCGTTCCGACGATCTGCCTGCTCATCGCCCCGAGCTCGACCAGTGGGCGATTGCGATGCTTGCGCACCCCCAGATTGACCTGGCCGATCGCCTGCAACCCGAGCCTGTCGTACGTATCGAGCAACAGCCCGATCTCCACTCCGTAACCGGGCGCGAACGGCACCGCGGACAGCAGCTCGCGGGTGCCCGCATATTCTCCGCCGAGCGGCTGGATCACTCCGGTCAGCTCGGGTCGCAGTGCAGCGAGCAGAGGCCGTGCCACGAGCTCGGTGACACGTCCGCCACCGTTGGCGTCCTCGGTTCCACTCACTCGCAGTGGACGGCGGTAGTACCCCTTGACCAGGTGAATACCGTCGCCCATCAGCAGTGGGCCGAGCAATTTCGGCACGAACGCCGGATCGGGGTTGATCAGATCGGAGTCGACGAACGCAATGAGATCACCGGTCGACGCGGCGATTGCACGCCACAGCACCTCGCCCTTGCCCGGAACCGGGTCCAGCCCGGGGACTGCGTCTTCTCGGCTGATCACACGCGCACCCGCGGCCGTCGCGCGGACGGCCGTTTCGTCGGTCGAACCGGAGTCCAACACGATCAGCTCGTCGACCAGGCCACCGAGCAGTGGATGGATGGTGTCGATGACCGCGGCGACCGTCTGTTCCTCGTTCAGCGCCGGGAGTACCACCGATACCGTTCGCCCCGCCTTGGCGGCTTCCAGCTCGGCGACGGTCCAGTCCGGTTCGTCCCAGCTGTTCGTCTCGGACCACGCCATGGTCACGTCCGTTCGATCTGCAAGGGTCATGCCAGACCCCTGACGGTCCGCGCCGGGGCTCGGAGTCCCTGGATCGCTGCCACCATGTCGACGACTCTTCTGGTCGACGCAACTTCGTGTACCCGGAACATTCGGGCTCCGCCTGCTGCGGCCAATGCTGTCGCTGCCAATGTTCCCTCCAACCGGTCGGCGAGCTCTACCCCTAGAGTCTCGCCCACAAAGTCCTTGTTGCTCAGCGCCATGAGCACAGGCCACCCGGTGTTTACAAGATCGTCTACCCGCCGCAACAACTCGAGCCCGTGAAAGGTGTTTTTGCCGAAATCGTGCGTCGGATCGATGAGAATCGAATCCTTCTTCACCCCCTCCGCGACTGCGTTGTCGGCGGCTGCGGTGACCTCCGCGATCACGTCCGCGACGAGATCGGTGTACCGAACCCGGAACGGACGCGTCCGCGGGACCGCGCCACCCGTGTGCGAGCAGACGATGCCGACTCCCTCGGCCGCGGCGACGCGCACCAGCTCAGGGTCCGCCCCGGCCCAGGTGTCGTTGATGAGGTCAGCGCCGACCCCGCAGGCCAACCTGGCCACCTCGCTACGCCAGGTATCGACACTGATCAACAGCTCGGGATAGACGTCCCGGATCGCTTCGACGAAGGGAACTACGCGGCGGATTTCCTCGTCGGCATCGACGACATCACCTGGGCCTGCCTTCACCCCGCCGATGTCGACCATGTCGGCACCCTCCGCGACCGCCCTGTGCACCGACGCCATGGCAGCATCGTCGGTGAAATTCGCGCCCCCGTCGTAGAACGAATCGGGAGTGCGATTGACGATTGCCATCACCAAAGCGCGATCGTCGGCAACCGGTTTGCCGCAGAGAGTGCTCATGAAACCAATACTGGCACGCAGCTATCCCTTGGGTGCCTTGCCTGCCGCCACCTCGTCGACGTAGCCGTCGTACGCCTTCTCGTAGCCACCGGACTTGCCGCGGAGCACGTACAGGTCGCTGGCACTGTCGTCCTCGTAGCCGAGTTTGCGCAAGGCGACCTTCTGGCTCTTGAACGTCGACGTCTGTTCGAGGCTGTCGACGACTCGCACGAACAGGGGCACCGCATAGGTCGGGAGCTTGTCGTAGAGATGCTCGGCCACCGCCTTGCCGTCGAAGGTCTCGCCCTCGCGCAGCGTGATCGCAGCCATGCCGGCCTTGCCGTCGGTTCCGTCGATATCGACGCCGTACACGACGGCACCATCGACCGACGAATGCCCGCCGAGGGCACCCTCGACCTGGGTGGTGGCGACGTTCTCACCCTTCCAGCGGAAGGTGTCTCCGAGACGATCGACGAATGCGACGTGCATCCAGCCCTGCTTGCGAACCAGGTCGCCGGTGTCGAACCAGGCGTCACCGTCCTTGAAGCCGTCGCGCACCATCTTCTTCTCGGTGGCCTTGTCATCGGAGTAGCCGTCGAACGGTGCCCGGTCGGTGATCTTGGACAGCAGCAGTCCGACTTCCCCGTTGCCGACCTTGCGGAGCTTGCCGTCCTGTCCACGCTTGGCCTTGCCCGACTCCTCGTCGAACTCCACCACCGCGTACGGAAGGGGGCAGATGCCTGCGGTCTTCTTCATGTTCAGAGCGTTGATGAAGGCGATATTGCATTCGCTGGCGCCGTAGAACTCCGCGACGCGAGAGATGCCGAATCGCTCGGTGAACTCCTCCCAGATCTCCGGGCGAAGTCCGTTGCCGACGATCAGCTTGACCGAGTTGTCGCGGTCGGAACTCTTCTTCGGCTGCGTCAGCAGGTAGCGGCACAGTTCGCCGATGTAGGTGAAGGCGGTGGCCTCGTTGACTCGGATGTCGTCCCAGAAATTGCTCACCGAGAACTGCTTGCCGATGGCCATGGTCGCGCCACCCGCAAGCACCGAGGACAACGTCACCGTCAACGCGTTGTTGTGATAGAGCGGAAGGCAGCAGTAGATGACGTCGGAACCGCGCAGCCGGACACCCATGTTGCCCAGGCCGGACATCGACTTGAGCCAGCGGAAATGGCTCATCAGGCTGGCCTTCGGCATACCGGTGGTGCCCGAGGTGAAGATGTAGAACGCCTTCTCCTTGGCCTGGATCTGTGCGGTGACCGACGGGTTGGACGTGGACGCCTTCGCGGCAAGCTCGGCCAGCTTCTCCATCGGCAACACCGCACCGACCTTCGGTTCCCCGTCGAGAGAATCGAGAGCTTCCTGCGCGTTCTCGTCGAGAATCAGGACCTTGGCGTCGAGAATCCCGAGGCTGTGCTCGAGCACGTCACCGCGCTGGTTGTAGTTCAACATGCCCGCAGTTGCTCCGAGCTTGACGGCCGCGAGAGCGGCGAACAATGCCTCGGGGCGGTTCTTGCTCAACACGCCGACCACGTCACCGCGCTCGACCCCGTGGTCGGCGAACACTGCCGCGTACTGGTTGACCAGCTCGTTCGCGTCCTTGTACGAGGTCGACACACCCTCGAACCGCACGAACGGGTGGCTACTGTGCTTGGCGGCAGCCTCTTGGAAGATCAAGCCGATCGAAACCTTGTGATCGGGCTTTCGGGTGAATCCCGCCAGGCCCTTGAGCAGACTCGGTACCTCCGTCACCATTTTCGGCAACGCGACCGCGAGGTCGGTCACTCCGATTTTCTGACGGGCATCGACAGCCATGAACTCCCCTTCGAAGACTTTGTGAGATTTCTTACCCTACTTGAGAGTAACAACTTTGAGGAGCTCCCCGGCGGGCCGAGGTTGGTGACCTGTCACAGCTTTGCGCATGCATCCAAGGCCGCACGTGTCGACGGCGTTCTGACCAGAGCATCCAGGGCTCGCTGTTGTACGAACCCCGTCGCACGCAGACCGTCGATCCACTGCATCATCCCGTCGAAATGCCCGAACGGATCGAGCATCACCATGGGCTTGCTGTGCATGCCCAGATAGCCCGCGGTCCACGTCTCGAACAACTCCTCGAGCGTCCCGATCCCGCCGGGCAAGGTGATGAATGCGTCGGCGCGGTCTTCCATGATCTTCTTGCGCTCGCGCATGGTGTCGGTGACGATCAGTTCGTCGGCATCGACATCGGCGACCTCGCGGTGCACGAGAGCCTTCGGGATGACGCCGACGGTGTTGCCGCCCGCAGCCCGCGTCGCAGCCGCCACGGCACCCATCATCGAAACGTTGCCCCCGCCGGACACCAACTGCCAGCCCCGTCGACCGATCTCGGTTCCAACCTCCGCCGCAAGATCGATGAACGACGAATCGACGGGCCCCGATGCGCAGTAGACGCAGATGCTGAGCCCACCGACCGCTGTGTCGTTCGCCCGCTGCTCGTTCACTGCTGCGCCTCGAGGACGATTCGGACGGCCTCGTCGACGCTGTCGGTGCAATGGATGAGGTCGAGGTCCTTCTCGGACACCTTGCCTTCTTTCACCAGAGTGGATTCGATCCAGCCGATCAGACCCGACCAGAAGTCTTTGCCCAACAACACGATCGGGAACTTGGTCACCTTGGCCGTCTGCACCAGAGTCAATGCCTCGAACAGCTCGTCCAGGGTGCCGAAGCCACCGGGCAGGCAGACGAAAGCCTGGGAGTACTTGACGAACATGGTCTTGCGGACGAAAAAGTATCGAAAGTTGATACCGAGATCCACCCAGTCGTTGAGTCCTTGCTCGAACGGCAGCTCGATCCCCAGTCCGATCGAGTATCCGTCGGCCTCGCTGGCACCGCGGTTGGCTCCTTCCATCACGCCGGGGCCGCCGCCGGTGATGACGGCGAACCCCTCCTGGGCGAGGGCTGCGCCGAGCCGGCGGGCGCGCTCGTATTCCGGATGGTCGACGGGGGTGCGCGCGGAACCGAACACCGTCACGGCCTTCGGAACCTCGGCCAACGCCCCGAATCCTTCGACGAATTCGCTCTGGATGCGCAGCACTCGCCAGGTATCGGAATGAATCCAGTTTCCTGGCCCACGCTCGTCGAGAAGGCGTTGATCCGAGGTCGAGGTCTCGGTGTTTCGGCCCCGCCGCAGTACGACGGACCCTTTGTGTTTGGCCGGCTTCTCGCTGCCGTGTCCCGCGTCGTTGTTCATGGCGTCGAGGTTATCCGGCGGAGAGGTAGCTCCGGAGAACCTGTGTGACGTGCGTGATCTGCTCGACGGGAACGCGTTCGTCGCGCTTGTGGGCGAGGTTGGGGTCACCGGGCCCGTAGTTGACGGCCGGGATCCCGAGCGCCGAGAAGCGTGAAACATCGGTCCAGCCGTACTTGGCTCGGAACTGTCCACCTGCCGCCTCGATGAGGGCAGCCGCCGCGGGCCGGTTCAGGCCGGGCAGCGCGCCCGGTGAGGAGTCGGTGACCTCGAAACCAAGATCGAGTCCCTCGACCACTTCACGAACATGTTCGACGGCCTGCTCAACGGAGCGATCCGGTGCGAATCGAAAATTGACGTCGAGTTCCGCGGCATCGGGAACGACATTGCCTGCCACCCCGCCTGCGATCCGAACCGCTTGTAGACCTTCGCGATACACGCAGCCATCGATATCGATGGTGCGTGCTCGATAGGCCGCGAGCCGGTTGAGCACTGCACCGAATTTGTGAATCGCGTTGTCGCCCAGCCAGGAACGAGCACTGTGGGCCCGCGTTCCCGACGCCGTCAGCCGAACTCTCAGTGTCCCTTGACAACCGGCCTCGATGAAGCCGCCGGACGGCTCGCCCAGGATGGCGACGTCGGCGTCGAGCCACTCGGGCAGTTCTCGTTCGATTCGGCCGAGTCCGTTGCGTGCGGCGGCAATCTCCTCGCAGTCGTAGAACACCAGGGTGAGATCATGCGCGGGGTTGTCGATCGTGGCCGCGAGATGCAGGAACACTGCGTCTCCCGACTTCATGTCGACGGTTCCGCACCCATGCAGGATGTCCCCCTCGGCGCTGTCGTGCTCTCGCCGCGACGGCACATTGTCGGCGATGGGGACGGTGTCGAGGTGACCGGCGAGCATCACCCGCGAGCCCAGGCCGCGGTTGGTCCTCGCCAGCACGGCGTTCCCGCTCCGAATGATCTCGAAGCCTGTGGTCTGCGTGCGAAGCGCGTGCTCTACGTCGTCGGCGATGCGCGATTCGTCCTCGCTGACGCTGGGGATGTCCACCAGCGCTGCGGTGAGGTCGATCGGGTCTGCCTGCAAATCGAGAGTCACGGCGACAACCTTAGGCCGTAGGCCCGAAGAATCTTGCGGACCACGCCGTCGAAGCCTGCGCCGAACAATCCTCCGCTCGAAAAGCCCTGGCCGGAGCGCCCGTACCCGATCACGCTCGCCAACAGGTCGACCAGAACGCACAGCGTGCCCGGAGCATCGGTCCTCACGACGGAACCACCGGCCCCGTCGGCCGATGGCGTGTCTACCAGGCCCCGGTGACGACCAAACCGAGTGCCATTCCGAGGACGATTGTGGTGGCCATCGTCGTCACCAGTCCGGTGAACGAGACGCCGCCGGCCATTGCTGCAGCGGCTCCACGGCTACGCGAGCCGGTGCGGGTGGTCATTGCAGGAACTCTGTCAGCTGCCGCGGCATCTACTCGTACGCCCGCATCCCGATGCGATCACACTCGGCTGTCGAATCGGTAACGAACCGGCGCAGCGTCGGAAAAACGAGTCCAGGAACAATCGGCGTGCCCGGGACGACGGGCGAACCCGATCTTCGGACCCACCGCGTATTCTTCGTGCCGTGAGCGCACAGGGAGCATCAGCAGTAGGTATTGCCAACATCACGACCTCAGGTGTCGTTCTCGACACGTGGTTTCCGAGCCCGGAGCTCGGGTCGGGGTTCGACACCGGCACCACTCGGCTCGAGGGATCCGACATTCCCGAGGAGCTGACCGCTCTGGTCGGGCCGGACGAGGCACGCGGGGTCGAGGTCGTCGCGGTCCGCACGACGATCGCTTCGGTCGAGGATGCACCGGTCGACGCCCACGACGTCTACCTCCGCCTGCACTTGCTTTCGCACCGTCTGGTCCAGCCCCACGGGGTCAACCTCGACGGGCAGTTCGGCTTCCTCGCCAACGTCGTATGGACCAATTTCGGCCCTGCCGCGGTCGACGGCTTCGAGACGGTGCGCGCGAAGCTGCGGGCCCGCGGTCACGTGACCGTGTACAGCGTCGACAAGTTCCCTCGCCTGGTGGATTACGTCGTTCCCACCGGGGTTCGGATTGCCGACGCCGACCGCGTACGTCTCGGCGCACACCTGGCCAGCGGAACGACCGTGATGCACGAGGGCTTCGTGAACTTCAACGCCGGAACGCTCGGCAATTCGATGGTCGAGGGCCGCATATCGGCGGGCGTGGTGGTGGGCGACGGTTCCGATGTGGGCGGCGGGGCTTCGATCATGGGAACCCTCTCGGGCGGCGGAAAGAACGTCATCTCCGTCGGGAAGAGCTGCTTGCTCGGAGCCAACTCGGGGCTCGGCATCTCGCTCGGTGATGATTGCGTCGTCGAGGCGGGTCTGTACATCACTGCGGGCACGAAGGTCGTCGGGCCGGATGGAACTGTGGTGAAGGCTGCGACTCTGAACGGTAAGTCCAATGTGTTGTTCCGCCGCAACTCGATCTCGGGTGCGGTCGAGGTGGTGCCGTGGAAGGGCACGGGTGTCGAACTGAATGCGGCACTGCACGCCAACGACTGAGAGCTCAGCTCGCAACATAGGTTGCACGACAATCTTTTCCGGCCCCGCACCGTGTTTTCGGTGCGGGGCTGGATTGCGTTTTCGGGGTCGTTCAGGTGTGTGGGTTCAGGCGATGTGGGGTCCGGCTCGGGCGTGGGAGGGTCGGGGTTGTCGGTTGGGTCGACCGATGCCGGTGGGATGAACCAGGGGTGGTTGTCGTCGGCGATGAACACTTCCCAGTCGCTGTGGTGAATGAGGCGGTGGTGGAAGCCGCAGAGTAGGACGAGGTTGTTCAGGTCGGTGGGGCCGCCGTCTGCCCAGTGTCGGATGTGGTGGCCTTCGGTCCAGGCGGCGGGTGTGCCGCAGCCGGGGAATGCGCAGCCGTGATCGCGGGCGGTCAGGGCGCGTTTCTGTGTGGAGGTAACGGTACGCATTGTGCGGGCGAGGTTGATCGGATTGCCGGTCTCGTCCATCACGATGGCGGTGAGGATGCAATCGCACGCCAGTTGTCGGGAGGTGGTGCGCGAGAGTGGTCCCATCCAGGGCAGCCACCCGACACTGGTGCCGTCCCCGAACACGTCCCGATAGGCACCGCGATCCGGTGACGGTCCTGCGCCAGTAGCGGTGTCGCGGAGGTCGGTCAGATCTCGCAGGTTGATGTGCAGGTTGACGTGCGGTTTTTCCCCGCCTTCGGTGGGCCGGTTGTTGGCGGCGAGGTAGCGGTCGAGGATGTGTCCGAAGGCGTCGGCGCGGCGTCGGGCGGGGCTGCGTTCGTCTGGGGTGCCGTCGACGGCGGGGCGGGGTGCGGTCAGGGGTGAGAGGGCGGTGAGGAGTTTTTCTCCGGTGACGGCATCGAAGTCACCTTTCATGATCATTCGTCCGTTGAGGGTTTTCGAGGCGAAGAGTTCGTTGCGGTCGGTGTCTTCGGCGGGTGGGGTGGTGCCGCCGTAGAGGTCGTGCAAGCGGGTGATGGCTGCGCGTAGGGGTCCGGTGCGGGCTTCGGGCCCGGTCGCGGCTGTGATCAGTGCTGCCCGGGCCATGTCGCGGCCCTCGGGTGGGAGGTCTTCGGGTGGGGTTTCGGCGAAGTCGAGGATCAGGGCGGCGTGGTCGATGGACATGCTGCCGGTGTTGACGGCGTCGGCGATGTCGGGGAAGTTCTTCAGTCCGCGGGCGAGGGCGAGAATTTTGTTGGCTTTGCCTGGCGTGAGCAGGGTGGTGGAGGTGAGCCAGCCGGCGGGTCCGGGGAAGCCGAGTTTC
>NZ_JBMIRQ010000075.1:0-532 GCF_049195265.1 Rhodococcus sp. MALMAid1271
CCGGAACGGAACCGAACAGCCACTCGCTGCGTCTGATCTGTCGTGGGGTTCGACCTCCCCGCGCTCGGTCAGGGGGAGAAGATGCGGCTACCGGACAACATTCCACCCGTCGTGTATGTGCCGTGCACTGCGCATGTCTCCATCGCGGAGCAGGCAGTGGTCGACCTGCGGACCACCCGGGACGGGCGTAGTGCCCTGCTGGCGTATTCGGCACTGGATCGGCTCCACACCTGCTGTGGCGACGAGCAACCGTGGATGGCGCTCCCGACCACGACCCTGTCCAAGATTCACGAGTCGCACCCGTTCGACCTCCTGCTGATGGACGTCATGATTCCCCAGCACGAACGTCGGAGTGTCCACACATGACCCTGTACGTCGACGTCGCGGTGCTCCGCGATTCCGCGGACGCAATGATGAAAATTGCCGACGACTTCGACACCGCAGCGTCGTCGATCCCCGACGCCGCCGATACCGGTATCGGAGCGCCGGCGCTGGCCGGCATGCTGGCGCTGTTCACCGGTCGCGGCAGCGA
>NZ_JBMIRQ010000071.1:0-8336 GCF_049195265.1 Rhodococcus sp. MALMAid1271
CATGCGCAGTGCACGGCACATACACGACGGGTGGAATGTTGTCCGGTAGCCGCATCTTCTCCCCCTGACCGAGCGCGGGGAGGTCGAACCCCACGACAGATCAGACGCAGCGAGTGGCTGTTCGGTTCCGTTCCGGAGCGACGAGCACTTACGACCGAGAAGGTCGCTCATCGAGAAAGCGCCTGCCATGTCGCCTCGCCCGTTCGATTCCCCGCCTCGAACAGCCATGGCCACTCCGCGAAGTCCTCGGGTCGACCACCACCGTTTCGACACCGTTTCGGCATGTTCTCGGGAGGAGACGGGGACCGCTCCTTCAGGTCAGCAGGTTCGAGACTCTGCCGGAAGATCAGCCACGTCTGTGGCGTGAAGCCCACTGCCTCAGCGCGTTTCGCAAGATCCATCCAGACCTCACTGTTGGCGTAGCCGCCCTTCGAGCACAAAGCGCCACCAGCCGGCCGTCGGATCGTCCTGAGCGAGTCAGGCGCAGATCACGTTCCGATCAGACACCAGGGCAGCCTCATTCGAACGGACGGTAGACCAACACCGGTCCTCTGCTTGAAAAGTCACTTGCCCAGACTCTCCGCGATGTCTCCGATGGACGTCAATGTCCGCTGATCGGTGTACTCAGCCTCATCGAAATAGCGCCTGAACACCGACCGCATCAACTCGATGACCTCGATGTGTTGCATCAACACAACCCGCAACGATCGATCGCCACTGTAGGCAATCCTCTCGAACTTTGCGCCGAGCTGGCGGGCAGAATCGAGGGTACCGAACGCCTTGACGTCGACGAGGTATTCCGTCTTTCGCACCATGGTCTCCAGATGCCTGATGTAGGCGATGCAAACCTCGTCGCACCGGAACGCCACGCCTTCGGGAATCTCGAGTTGGCCGGACTCTGCCTGCATCGACAGTGACCGCCACTGTTGCATGGACGCTGCGAGTTGGTTCATCTCTAAAGCCATCGGGTTCCTTTTTCTAGTTCGCTAACGGCAGGGACGGCCGAAGCGAACGCGCCAACCGTTCGACCTCGACACATGGGTCGCCGAGAGGCTCGGTCGATAGAAAGCCGTCGAGGATCAGATAGAACACGCCACTCGGGTGCCCGAAGGCGACGCCGCAATTCACCTCGTCGTACTGAGTGGTCCGGCGGAACCGCAAGCCGTCGAACCCCTCGATCGGCTCGAACTGCTCGAACCGTCCTCGATCGCGCACATAGTCGAGGCTTTCAGTAGACGAGAAGATACCGAGGAAATACCACGGCGTAGGTAGAGGGTTGGTCCAGATACAGGTCATCCAGTCTTCCGAGATCGGGAGATCTCCCACCAGGTTCGAGGACTTGGTCTCGACGGCGAGTCCTGCTGCTTCGATGGCAGAGTCCGGGATGGTGCACGGATCCCACGCACCATTCGCTGGAGCGGTTGTCATCACCGATGTCGTCGGCGGTACCGCGACGGGCGCGCCTTCGGTTGCGGCTCCGCAGCCAGCGGCCACCAGAACCACACCGACCACACACGCGACCACCAATCGCATCTTGCTCACAGCCCTCCGTCCATGGAACCCATCCGTGATATTGGACGCAGCCAACGTCGTACCGGTTCCCTCGGACCGGGCGCAGTTGCGCCCGGCGTCTACCAATGGGTGTGACGACCTCGCTCGGGTGGACGTCGTCGCATCCCCGGGCCACGCCTCAGCGGGGCCGAACCATCCGTTGCCGACCGCGCAACACACCCGCCGAATTCGACTACGCAGATTGGACATCCGTCATCATTGACGCGTGATCAAACAGGGAATCGGATTTGCTCTACTCGGCGCAGTGGTCGCGGTGCTGGGTCACTCGGCGACTGCAACTGCGGGGTACTCGGCGTACGTCTCCGGCGAGTCGTTCTATGGTCCGGACACCACGCTGGGGCCATGGGTGCAGCCCATCGTCGCTGCTTCAGCCGGCGCAGTGATCGGCTTGCTCGCAGGCCTGGTGCTGTACCTGTGCGGCTTTCGATTCGCCGTCGATCCGTCTCGCCGAGTAGGGCTGGTCGCCGTTTTTGGTCTGATCGGAGTGACGCTGGGTATGACGCCCGTACTGATTCTGTTGGGAACGAGCTTTTCCGGTGCGAGTTCGATCGTCTCGACCGAGTACCTGCTGCCGATATACGCGGGCACCGGAGTTCTGGCCTACGTGCTCGGAGTCATCTCGGTTCGGTTGCTGCTCAGGGCAACCCATGATCCGTTGTCGTCCCGGACGACCAAGGTTGTGGCCGCCTTTCTCCCGATAGGAGGTGTCCTGGCTACCCTAGCCGGAATGGGGACTGCCTGGATTCTCGGATTCTCTACGACGGCATCCACTTTCGTCGCGGTAGTCGTGGCGGTTTTGTGCGTACTCGTGGCGACCTTTGCGCTCGCGCGGGCGTGGGCCCTGCGTACGACGGCGTAGGAGCTCCTTCTTTGCGAGGCACAGCGGCCCGTCGACTCCTGTGACTGACTGCTTTGGATCTGTGGGGGCCGAAGCAGTCGGTGTCTGCCTCTGTGGAGTCGGGCGTGAGCAAGAGCGCCGATGTGGGACTGAGTCCGGTGCCGATCGTGTGCTCTGCGAACTCGTCGACGCTCTGATGGACAGGGGCGGTACGCCTGCGACCGAGAACGATCTCGCGTACGGAATGAGTTGACACGCCTGGCGGTCGCAACCTCAGCCAGAGGCACGCGGTTGCCGTTCAGGTCCCAGCTCCACGTCGACAAGTAGTCAGGACCCGCGTTGCGGGCACCGGCGGTAGTCCCGTCGGCGATGCGCAGCTCGCTTCTTTCTGCCGTTTTCCGTTGTACCCGTTCATTTCCGAATGCGGCAGATCAGTCTCGGTACACCGATTCGTATCGGTACCAAGGGCCGTCGAGGTGAGCCCAGGAGAAATCGGCATTGCCCAGGCCTGCCGGTTCATGATCAGGCGAGTACACCCACCCGCTCGTAAAGCTGAAGAAGATGGTCGAGTTGTCGACGAAATAGACTTCTCCCGACGGGCCGCCCCGTGCGCGACTGATATCGAAAGGTCCGATCTCGAACTCCTCGCGGGACATGCCGGGGTTCTCTCGGATGTCGACGGCGATGGCCTCGAACTCACTGCGCTTGTCGAGGAAGGTCGTACTTGGCCCCCACACCACGAATGCGAACGCGGCGGCGACGACGAGGGGCGCAGGGAGTGTCCACCAGGACCAGCGTCGATCACGGCCGAGCACGTAGAGGGTTCGGATCGCCCACACCAGGCCGGTGACGGCGAAAACCACAAGTACGACTAGATGAGCCAACAGTGGGTCGGCCCAGGTGTGGGCACCGAACGGCGACGGCCACCAATTCCGTTTGACGCAGACCCATACGGCCGCTGCGGCCGTCACGAAGGTAAGCAATATTGGACCGGGTGGCTTCGACCGTCTCCGCTCACCCGTCAGCTGCTGATGCACCCACCTGTCGAGCGATGCCATTCTTGCCATCGAGTCAGAGTATCTGCCTACACGCTGCGGCCTACTCAAGCTCGAGCTCTCGTACGCCATGATCTCGGTGTTGGTCAGTGAGTTCATGTTGTCGACGTAAGGACTCGGGCACTTCATCTCCATCGCATACGACGGGTTCGACATCGCCGACATGTACGCCGGGATCCTCATCGTGGCGCTGATCGCTCTGCCCTCGACCTCGCTGATCTCTCTCGTGCTCAACCGATTCGATTGGAGGCGCCGCTGATGAGCAGCACCTTGGACAGGGTAGCCACCACCCCGACCATTCCCCCGAAGGTGACCTCGTCTACGGGCCGCACCAACGCCCGACGGTTCCGCCCTCCTCTGGTCGTGGCCGTCGTCGCGGTCTTGATCTGGTGGGTAGCGGCAGTTCTGGTCGACAGTCTCATTTTCCCGACGCCTGCCGAGGCCATGGCCTCGCTAGTCGAGGACCTGGGCAAGGCGGACTTCCGCGCCAACGTCGGCGACTCCCTGCGCATTCTTGTGCTCGCGTTTCTGGCCAGCACAATCGTGGGCTCACTGCTCGGCCTGACACTGGGACTGAGTCCGTTCTGGACCCGAACCATCGCCCCGATCGTCTACTCGATCAACAGCATCCCGAAGATCGTGCTGTACCTGATCTTCCTGTCGTTCCTCGGGATCGGCGCACTGAGCCGATTCGGGTTCTCCTTCTACGCCGCCTTCATCCCGATGTTCCTCGTCGCGGTCGAGGCGACGGCATCGGTTCAGAGAATCCACCTGAAGATGGCGGCGTCGCTGCAGGTGAGCTGGCCCAGGTTGATCCGTCAGATCGTAATTCCCGCCGTGCTCCCGGCGCTGGCGACGGGTATGCGCATGACCTTCGGCTTGGCGTTCCTGGGACTGCTTCTCGCCGAGATGTTCTCGTCGTCCAGCGGCATGGGATACGAACTGTTGCGCAACGTGAGCCTGGTGCGGATGGAAAACATCATGGGCACGGTTGTACTGATCCTCGTGATGGCACTACCGCCGACGATTGCCCTGCAGTGGTTGGAGAGTCGCATCACCTCGAAGTACGGCGGCCGGTGACGTGGTCCGAATTGACGGTCCCCCGCGTCGCTCAGCCCGGGCACGATGATGCCCCGATCGTTGAGCACTTCGTCGATAGCATCGGTGACGACCCGACGGGATGACATTGTCTTCTCCCGAGCAGCAATGCCTTCGGGGGGGGCACGACCACCACGCCGGTTGCTCCGCGTGCAACCAGCAGATCGATCGTCCGAACCATCGATCCACCGGTTACGACCGTCAAATCGAGAACAAAGACCGGGGTACCGGACAGGTCGGCCGGCAAGACTCCAGATACGACACGGGTTCGAGCGTCTCGCCGTCGCGCGCTATACCGATGAACACGACACCCGACTGCCGACCCTCGTTATAGCAGGCATCGTCGGTCGAGGTGGTGGTCGGCTCGTCGAGCACCATCACGTCCGCGCCCAAAGGTAAACGGTCACAACGGGGACGTCCTGATCGGCACGTGCCAAATCCACCCGAGCTGTCCGAGACCTAGAGGCTGGCCGTTGATGATGCGCAGACATAGTGCAGAGGAGGGAAGTAAAGGTAGCCGTCGATGTCCGTTGAATAGACGACAGACAGGTACCGAAGCTATAAGGAAATATAGGCCTGTGATCTATAAATCCTGCAGTGCTGATTACTTGCGCCTCGTGCGCAGTGCAATCTGATGTCAGTTCCCCCGCCTCCTCCTCCCCCGCCGCCACCTCCGCGGCCCGAGTCACCGCGGCAGCCGGTGCCGACGTCTCAGACCCCTTCGTTTCCTGCGCCCATCTTTCCGGGATCCGCTCAAGCACCGGAAGACAACGATGGTCGACGTAAACCGTTGATACTGATCGTCGGCGCACTAGGAGTCGTCGCAGTGCTCGCATTGAGTGCCATTTTGATCGGAACGAATGCTTTCGGCAACGCCCCTTCGGATGACCTGCTTGCTGGCAACGCACCTGATGCCGCTCAGCTGGCTGAGCCCCACAACGCCGATGATTTGGGCGAAAACACCGATACAGGTAACGCATCAGTAACCAAGTGCAGTTCGGAACCGACGTTTACTCCGACGAAGGTGACGAGCGCGGGTGGCTCGCTTGAAGTCACGATGTTTGTTGCAGCACAATGCGCCGATGGTGACGTTCTTTCATCGAGTCGGACACGAATAACGTTGAGCCAAGCCGGCTCCGACGTGGCGTCAGCAATTTTTGACCTTTCGAGGTCGCCTCTCTATGTACCTGCCGACGAAAGCCAGCAGTCTGCCGCCACGCGCGTCTTCAGATTTCCGATTGGAAGTTTTTGGCGTACCCCTGAGTCTCTGACCAGTTCCGGCTATTTCGTGGACACAGAAGAGTCCGGTGTCCAAGGTCCCCAATCGGGCGAGGTTTCCGAGACAACACCCCCGATCGATGCGGTCGCTGCGGCTGCGCCCGAGTACACCGATGCTGACAGCGCCAGTGCAACTGGGCTGCGAGCAATAGCCGACACCGACAAACCCATGATCATTCGCGACGTCGGTGAGCGATGGGTTCCTCAACTCAGTTCCAAACGAAACGGGCTCGTAGCAGAAGGAATAACCTGGAACAGTTCCGAGATCCTTCGCGACCACCTTGAGCTGAGGTCACGTTTTCCACAAGTCAAGCTGATGTGGTCCGCGGAATGGAACGTCTTCAGCTACGACGACTTCTGGGTCACTATCGCCGGTATTGAATTCAGCACTCCTGATGCGGCCAACAATTGGTGCTCAAGCAATGGCCTTTCGCGAGACAATTGCCTGGCTAAGTTAGTCAGCGAAACTCACCCGGTCGAGGGCAGCACTGTGACCCGCTGACACCCGCTAGCCACTCTTATTCGAAATCGGGAAGCCCGAACCGTAGCGGGCTCCCCGATTGCCCACGAACCGTGGTCAGTACCGACGTGCACCTGACCGGTTCATCTTCCGGTAGTCGAAGTATGCCGACGACGGCTTCAACCACATGAAGACCACCCCGACAATGCCGAGCGCTACGATCAGCCAGCCCGTGGGTCCGGTCAATAAACCAAAAACGGACAAGCACGCGAGCACAGTGGCAGTGACCCTCGCCCCGTTGCGGCCCGCCTTTACACCGAACGCGATGGCGACATACGCAGCGGCCGTCACCAAGAAGACTCCGGCTAAGCCTGAATCCACCGATGAGCTTGTGAAAGTTGATCCGAATCGACGACACGAGCAAGAACTGTTTCCAGGCAGGGCGTGACCGCTGGTCTACCCAGCTTTTCCACGATTGACGAGTGTCGGGCCGCTGTCGGCGATTCGGTCAGATTTCAAGTGATGGGTGGCGGGCTGTACCCGATAGTGTTGGCCCACAGTCGAAGCCACACAGCGGTCCACGGCCAGTGAGTGGGCAGTCGCAGGATCGGTTTTCGTTGCGGTCGAGTCAATCGAGCGGGGATGTTGACGATCTTGCGTCGGAGCGTGGCCCCGCGGGAATGTGAATGCCGGTCGCCGGCAAGAACGCCGGTTGCCCGAAGCAGATTGTGGGCGATCGCCGCGCACAACACCCAGGCGGAGTTTGCCCCGAACTTCCCCGATGGCATGTGTGCAAGTGGCCCGTCGATGAGATCAGCGAACACGGTTTCGATAATCGCGTGCCGGCGGTGTGTGACATCTGCGTCGGCGGTGAGCCGGGTGGTGTTGGTGAAAAAGGGGTGATACCGCCAGACGGGAAACAACGTATCCGGGAATCGTGCGTCTTTGACGCGGCGCACAATCAGCCGGGCGGCGACCGGGGTCTTGGTGGAAGTGAAAGCGGTGTAAGTGGTTTCGGCGACTTCGGCATCGGAAATCCAGTCACCGGTCTCGGGGTCTCGTACCGCGCCGGGATACTTCACGGGTGTCCAGGCGTCTTCGGCAATCGAATCGATTGCCCGCGCGACGGCGGTGTTCTTGGCCATCACGACCGAGAATTCGACCTTTGAGCGCAAGCAAGCGGTCACGACGGAGCGGGTGCCGTAGGCAGAATCGCCACGAACGAGGATCGTGCCGACCGCACCCGCTTTTCGGGCGGTGACGATGGCTTGGGTGACCATCCGGCCTGCGCCTTTACCCGATGCGGCTTTGCCTGCTCGTAGCCGCATCCCGGTGATGACCGGTGCGGAATCGGCGGTGCTGAGTATCGTTGCGAGCGGTGAGAGTCCTTTGCGGAGGACCTGCTTTCCGGCGATTTTTGCATGTCCGTAGGAGGCGCCTTCTTTGGCGTGGCCGTAAACGGGGCGCAGCAGCGAATCGATGTCAATGAACGCGTGATCGACGAGTCCGGGGAGAATATCGGTGCGGGAGGCGAGTGAGATGAGGTGTTCACGCAGCACTGATTCGAGTTGGCGATTGTGCCCGAAAGTGAACTCACGCAGCAGTGTTCCGATAGTGGAGGGTGCGTAGACGTTGCCGAACAGCTCCTTCATGCCGCCGGAGCGAAGGACGTCGATGTCGTCGATGCTGTCCGCGCCCGCGCACATCCCGGCGATCAGTGTCACCAATTTTGGTGCCGGATTCGCTGCCCCGGATGCGATTTTCGTGGCGGTGATCGAGATCTTCTCGGCGAGGAGGTCCGTGAGCCTGGTCTGCTCGGCCAACGTCATCACCGGGACCAGTCCCGCGCACGAGACGATGTGGTTCTCGTTGAACACTGCGGAATCTTCGACGAACTTGTGGGACACTTTCACTGGAAGTGCCTTTCCTGAGCTGGTGGATTTGTTGCGTGAGAACTCAAATCATCCCAGTTCAGGGGGCACTTTCTTCAGTTAGACACTCCGGTCAATGGAAGTTCTATCGGTGGATTCAGGCT
>NZ_JBMIRQ010000073.1:0-404 GCF_049195265.1 Rhodococcus sp. MALMAid1271
GAGGCGAGCGTGTGCCGGAGCGCCAGTTTCAGGGCGTCGTGACAGCGTTCGCGTTGGCTGCGCGGATCACGAGCGGCGGCGGCGTCCCGTGCCGCGGTGGCTGTCGTTTCATCGTCGCCACTGTTACTGGATTCGGCAGTGTTACTGGAGTCGGCACTGTTGCTGGATTCGGCAGTGTCCTCGGGTGTTGTGTCATCCCACAGGCGTGCATCGCCATTGTCCGTTGGACCGGACGTCGGCTCGGGCTCGGGCGTACTGGACGCACTGGACGTGCTGTCGGTGTCGTCGTGCACGACTGATGTGGGGTCTGCGGGGTTGTTCACTCCGGGTTTCGCGGCTTTGGAGAACAGGGCTTCGAGGTAGGCGCGTAGTTCGGGGTCGACGCAGAAGCGTCCTTCCGACAT
>NZ_JBMIRQ010000074.1:0-282 GCF_049195265.1 Rhodococcus sp. MALMAid1271
CGACCGCCGAGGCATCGACGGTATGGGTGGCACCGAGATCGACCGCCCAGTCGAGCTTGCCCTTGTCGCGATCGACCGCGATGATCGTCGACGCCCCGGCCAGCCGGGCACCGGCGATCGCCGCGTCACCGACTCCGCCGAACCCGATCACTGCCACCGAGTCGCCCCGCGAGATGTTGCCGGTGTTCATCGCCGCACCCAACCCGGCCATCACTCCGCATCCGAGCAGCCCGACCACCGCTGGATCGGACTGCGGATCGACCTTCGTGCACTGGCCCTCGT
>NZ_JBMIRQ010000076.1:0-652 GCF_049195265.1 Rhodococcus sp. MALMAid1271
ATGTATAGGTACGCAAAAGGCGCACGACGGGTGATCAGTACCGCGCGTTCCACTGCCTCTCGATGCCCCTCAGAACCTCGAGCGTCCGAGCCGAATCGCTGTCCACTGCCATCCGAGACCGAACGCGCTCTAGCGCCCGCTCGGCACGCCGAACCGCACGCTGCCCCGAATCGGTGGCCTCCACCAAGTACTGCTGACTGTTCCGCGGACTGACGCTGCGCACCAGCAATCCCGCTTCCACCAAGCTCGCCGTCGTGGCGGTGATACTCGTTCTGTGCCGCACCAACTCTCGCGAGAGAGCGCTGTAGGACATCGGCCCGCGTGTGCACACCAGTTCCAACACCTCGTAGCGCGCCCAGCTCAGTCCGTGCGCATCGAGCGCCTCCGCCAACCGAACCCGAGCAGCCGAGGCGATCCGCAACACCGTGGACACGATCTCCAGGTCGGTGGAATGTACCGCCGACGTATCGCCGCCGAACGATTCCGCAAGAGCAGTCATCGAGTACCTCCTACTTGATTTCGGTGAGGACGGTGCCTTGGGTGATGGCGTCGCCTGCGGTGACGGTCAGGCCGGTGATGGTGCCTGCTTTGTGGGCGTTGACGGGGTTTTCCATTTTCATCGCTTCGAGGACGGCGATGAGGTCTCCTGCTT
>NZ_JBMIRQ010000002.1:0-335 GCF_049195265.1 Rhodococcus sp. MALMAid1271
AACAGCTTCTCGAGCTCCGCTTCACTCATCTTCTCGCCCGTTTCCGCTCCCGTGATGCACTCGCGGAGTCCGGTGGCGACGATCTTGAACCCGGCCCGGTCGAGCGCCTTCGACACCGCAGCCAGCTGGGTGACGACGTCCTTGCAGTCACGGCCACTTTCGATCATGGCGATCACGCCTGACAGCTGGCCCTGCGCACGCCGTAGGCGGTTCAATACCAATGCGATGCTTTCGGTATCACCGGTCATGTCCATCAATCCTTCGTTCGAGTAACCCCAGGTTACCCCCTGGGGTAACGGACGGTGAAGGCTCGAGCACACCACGCTCGCCCACCA
>NZ_JBMIRQ010000020.1:0-44624 GCF_049195265.1 Rhodococcus sp. MALMAid1271
ACCCTCGCGATAATGCAGATCCGTATGACACACCCCGCACGCCGCAACCGCGACCACCACATCGTTCGGACCCGGATCCGGGATCGTAATCGTCTCGATCGACACGGGCTCGCCCTTGCTCTTGGCAACGACTGCCCGGACTTGCTGCGACATGGTGAGTACTCCTTGGGGTAGGGGAGGTCGCCGTCGACGAGACAGCTGACCGAATTGGAATCAATGTAATATATCAATTACCGAACAGTAGTGAATGTTAAATGCTGATATCCAAATATGTCCGATTTGCGGACATCGAACCGCTACTGCCCAGTTCAGGGCTATCGATCGGCGATGATGCTCCCGTCTGATTGCTTCGAACCGGCTGGTCATCTCTTGACACATCCTCTCAGTCGGCTCACTCTTGTCCGAGTCGAACTGCCACCGTTGCGCATAGAGCAACGCGTCGCGCAAATCAATTTTCGACCATCCACGCTGCGTACACGGGCGACACACCTATTCGGCGAGAGCCGGAGGGAGAACGATGTGACAACGAACAGCAAACCCCGAGCCGACAAACCCCGGCTCGGCATGAAGCCGACCGCGACACCCGACAAACCTGACCACCACGACTACGGTCCGCTCGAGGTCTACCACCCCGGTGACGGGGCCAAGCCGCGCACCGACAAGGTGGTGTTCGGCATCACCGCGGTCATCGTGATCGCAATCCTTGCCTGGGGCATTCTCGGTACCGAGAACATGAAAACCGTCAATGCGTCCGTACTCGACTGGGTCGTGACCAACATCGGCTGGCTGTTCATCTTCTCGGCCACTGCATTCGTCATCTTCGCGCTGTGGCTGGCGCTGAGCCGGTACGGCAAGATCCCACTCGGTCAGGACGGCGAGAAGCCGGAATTCAACACCGTCAGTTGGATCGCGATGATGTTCAGCGCCGGCATGGGAATCGGCCTGATCTTCTGGGGAGTGGCCGAGCCGCTCACCCACTTCGTCACCCCGCCGCCCGGAATCACCGATTCGACTGTGGGAACAGCTCTTTCGACGGCAATCTTCCACTGGGGGCTGCACCCCTGGTCGATGTACGCGGTGGTCGGGTTGTCCATCGCCTACGGTACGTATCGAATGGGCCGCAAGCAGCTGATCAGCGCCTCCTTCATTCCGCTGATCGGCCGACGCGCCGAAGGGCCCATCGGCAAGGTCATCGACATCCTGGCGATCTTCGCCACCATGTTCGGCACCGCGGCCTCTCTCGGTCTCGGAGCGCTCCAGATCGGTTCGGGCATAGAGGTTCTGGGCTGGGTGAATCAGGCAGGAACGCTGCTCCTGGTCGCCGTCGTGGCCATCCTGACTCTGGCGTTCGTGGCCTCGGCAGTGTCCGGAGTGTCCAAGGGAATTCAGTGGCTCTCGAACATCAACATGGTGCTCGCCCTCGTGCTTGCCCTCTTCGTGTTCGTTGCCGGGCCCACGGTGTTGATACTGAACCTGCTGCCCACCACTCTCGGTGACTATGCCGCGCACATCGCGGGCATGTC
The DNA here is from genome assembly GCF_049195265.1 of Rhodococcus sp. MALMAid1271. Taxonomy (NCBI): domain Bacteria; kingdom Bacillati; phylum Actinomycetota; class Actinomycetes; order Mycobacteriales; family Nocardiaceae; genus Rhodococcus; species Rhodococcus sp. MALMAid1271. The sequence continues at coordinate 1,524 of NZ_JBMIRQ010000020.1, forward strand.
GGCGCGTTCGGCGGCATCGGGCGGTCCCGAGACGGAGTCGTGGCTTTCGTCCTGGACGATCTTCTACTGGGCCTGGTGGATCTCGTGGACCCCCTTCGTCGGAATGTTCCTCGCTCGCATCAGCCGCGGCCGCACCATCCGTCAGTTCGTCATCGGTGTCATCCTCGTCCCGACGTCGGTGAGCCTGGTGTGGTTCTCGATCTTCGGCGGTGCAGCAATTGGCGAGCAGCAGAAGGGTACCGAGGATTTGGTGGCTCTCGGTAAGCCGGAATCGCAGTTGTTCGCGGTGCTGGACCAGTTCCCGTGGGCCGGGGTCTCCTCGGTACTGGTGATGGTGCTGGTCGGAATCTTCTTCGTCAGTGGTGCCGATGCCGCCTCCATCGTGATGGGCACCTTGTCGCAACGAGGAACCCTCGATCCTTCGAGGGGTGTGGTGGCTTTCTGGGGCGTGGTCACCGGTGGCGTCGCGATCCTCATGTTGTGGACCGGAGGGTCCGATGCCCTCAACGGGTTGCAGACCATGACGATCATCGTGGCCGCACCCTTCGTGCTGGTGATGATCGGTACGTGTGTATCGCTGTACAAGGACGTGACCAGTGATCCGTTCATCGTCAAGAGTCCGGTGAAAGTCAAGTCCGACAAGTGAATCGAGCCGACGGTGCGGGACGCGCGCAGATGCGTCCCGCATCGTCGGTTGTGAGGGGTTGACCGCAACCACCTCTGGCCATACTCTTGATATATCAATCTATGGTTAGTTGTCGTGCAGGCCGTCAGTCATCGCGGCCGAGCTCCATCTCTCCACCCCGATACGGAAGGACCATCATGGGTTCACCGAGAGTTGTCATCATCGGCGCCGGCATCGTCGGCACCAACGTGGCCGACGAGCTCACCGCACGCGGCTGGGATCGCATCACCGTGCTCGATCAGGGGCCACTCCCGCTCACGGGTGGATCCACATCGCACGCACCGGGGCTGGTATTCCAGACCAACGCGTCCAAGACGATGACCGAACTCGCCCGGTACACGGTCGAGAAGTTCATGGGCCTCGAGGTAGATGGTCAGTGGTGCTTCAACCAGCTGGGCGGCCTCGAAGTGGCAACCACCGAGGAGCGGTTGGCCGACCTGCATCGCAAGCAGGGATGGGCCACCTCCTGGGGCATCGAAGGATCGGTCATCGACCCGTCCGAATGCGCCAAACTGCACCCCCTGCTGGACCGTTCGCGCGTTCTCGGTGGCCTGTACGTCGAGACCGACGGCCTGGCCAAGGCCTCCCGCGCCGTCGTGGCACTGACCCGACGCGCCGAATCGCGTGGTGCTGTCTTCCGGGGTTCGACCAAGGTCATCGGTATCGAGCAGGTCGGCGGGCGAGTCACCGGCGTCGCAACCGACCAGGGCGTGATCGAGGCCGACATCGTGGTCTCCTGCGCCGGCTTCTGGGGCCCGGACGTGGGCGAGTTGGTCGGCGTGAAGGTGCCGCTGCTGCCCCTGGCGCACCAGTACGCCAAGACCGGCCAGATTCCGGAACTGGTGGGACGCAACACCGAAGCTGCCGAGGCGGGCCTGCCCATCCTCCGTCACCAAGATCAGGATCTGTACTTCCGCGAACACGTCGATCGTCTCGGAATCGGCACCTACGCCCACCGTCCGATGCCCGTCGACACCGCATCCTTGCCCGGCGGCGACGGTGTGTCCGACGAGGCGATGCCATCGATGCTCGACTTCACGCAGCAGGATTTCGCCCCGTCCTGGGAGCAGTCCAAGCTGCTGCTGCCGTGTCTCGAGACGGCCGAGATCGACCACGGCTTCAATGGAGTGTTCTCGTTCACCCCGGACGGTGGGCCGCTGCTCGGTGAGTCCCCGGACGTCAAGGGGTTCTGGATCGCGGAGGCCGTGTGGGTCACCCATTCGGCAGGCGTCGGCAGGGCAATTGCTCAGTTGCTGGTCGACGGACGCTCCGAAGTGGAACTGCACGGGTGCGACGTCAACCGATTCGAAGATTTCCAGCTCGATCCCTCCTACGTCAGCGAAACCTCGCAGCAGAACTTCGTCGAGATCTACGACGTGATGCATCCCTTGCAGCCGCGGTTGTCCCCCCGCGATGTTCGAGTCAGTCCCTTCCATGCGCGCCAGCAGCAGCTCGGTGCGATGTTCCTCGAAGGTGGCGGCTGGGAACGCCCGCACTGGTACGAGGCCAATGCCGACCTGGTGCAGCAGCTCCCAGCCGAATGGCAGCCGCCCAAGCGGGACGAGTGGGCATCGATGTTCCACTCACCCATCGCTGCGGCCGAGGCGTGGAAGACCCGAACGTCCGTCGCCATGTACGACATGACCCCGCTCAAGCGACTTCGCGTACGCGGCTCGGGAGCACTTGCGTTCCTGGAAGGATTGACGACCGGCAAGATGGACAAGACGGTCGGGGCCGTCACGTATGCGCTGGCTCTCGACGAGAACGGCGGCGTCCGAAGCGACCTCACCGTTGCGCGGTTGTCCGCAGACGAATTTCAGGTCGGTGCCAACGGCAACCTCGACTTCGACTACCTTCGCCGCGAAGCACCCAGCGACGGCAGCGTCACCGTAGACGACATCACCGGCTCCACATGCTGCATCGGGCTATGGGGTCCACATGCCCGCGACGTCGTGGAGAAGCTGACCCAGGACGACTTCTCCAACGAGAACTTCAAGTACTTCCGTTGCAAGCAGGTTCGCATCGGTGGAGTGCCCGTCACCGCGATGAGGCTGTCGTACGTGGGCGAGCTCGGTTGGGAGCTGTACACCACAGCAGACTACGGCCAGCGACTGTGGGACATGTTGTGGCAGAGCGGCTCCGAGTACGGCATCATCGCCGGCGGGCGCGCGGCGTTCAACAGCCTGCGCATGGAGAAGGGCTACCGGTCCTGGGGTTCGGACATGACCACCGAACACAACCCCTACGAAGCCGGACTCGGCTTCGCGGTGCGCCCGCAGAAGGGCGAGTTCCGTGGCCGCGACGCAGTCCTCGAGATGTCCGACGACACCGTCTCGAAGAAGTTGGTCTGCCTGAAGATCGACGACGGTACCTCGGTGGTCCTCGGCCATGAGCCGGTCTTGGTGGACGGCGAGCCGGCCGGCTACGTCACCAGCGCAGCGTTCGGACACACCGTCGGCGCCCCTATCGCCTATGCCTGGGTCCCGGCCAGTAGCGCAGAACCCGGTGCAGCAGTTCAGATTCAGTACTTCGACCGACTCGTGTCCGCCACCGTCGTGGCCGAGCCGCTCGTCGATCCTGAAATGGCCAAAATCCGTAGCTGACGACCCACCAGTACCAGGAGATTCGATGACCGAGAACTTCACCCTCACGCTCAGCTGCGGCCAGCGGCCGGGCATCGTCCGGGCCGTCAGTGCATTCCTCTTCGACAACGACTGCGACATCGCCGAACATCAACAGTTCGACGATTCCACGGACGGCTCGTTCTTCCTTCGAACGTCGTTCGTGGCCAGCGGCACCACCGACATCGACAAGCTGACCGACAGTTTCCGGGAGGTGGCCGACAGATTCGCGATGACGTACACCTTCAACGGGTGCAGTCAGCCCCGAGTGCTCGTCATGGTCTCCAAGATGGGGCACTGCCTCAACGACCTCATCTTCCGGTGGCGCTCGCAGAACCTCGGCGGGGAGCTGGTGGCCGTGGTGAGCAACCACGAGGTACTGCGGCCGATGGCCGAGGCTGCGGGGCTGCCGTTCGTCCACGTTCCCGTCACCCCCGGTACCAAGGCCGAGGCCGAGCAGCGCCTGCTCGATCTCGTCGACGAGTACGCGGTGGACCTGGTGGTGCTGGCGCGGTACATGCAGGTGCTCTCCGACGAGACGTGCCGAGCGCTGCACGGCAGGGCGATCAACATCCACCACTCGTTCCTGCCCGGCTTCAAGGGCGCGAAGCCGTACCACCAGGCGTTCGATCGGGGCGTCAAGCAGGTCGGTGCGACGGCGCACTATGTCACCCCCGATCTGGACGAGGGCCCGATCATCGAACAGCAGGTCATTCGTATCGACCACACGCACGACCCGTCTCGTCTGGCCACCGTCGGACAGGACGCGGAAGCGCTGGCACTGTCGCGGGCGGTCCGCTGGCACTGCGAGAACCGCGTTCTGCTGCACGGACACCGGACAGTGATCTTCAGCTGAGTCGCACACACGACCAGGGCCCGTACCGAATCGGTACGGGCCCTGGTCGTCTGTGCGGTGGGAAATGGGAGAACCGCACACCCTTTCTGCAGAGTGCGCGCTAGTTCCAGTCACCGAGAATCGGCGCGCACCCCCGAAAAAGGGTGTGAGGTTCTGCCTCTAGCACTCCACGAAGTTGACCGGCACGTTGATGGCCAGACCGCCGCTGGAGGTCTCCTTGTACTTCGAGTGCATATCGGCACCGGTCGATCGCATGGTCTCGATCACCTGATCCAGGCTGACACGATGGGTGCCGTTGCCGCGCAACGCCATACGCGCTGCATTGATGGCCTTCCCCGCCGAGATGGCATTGCGCTCGATACACGGGATCTGCACCAAGCCGCCGATCGGGTCGCACGTGAGGCCGAGGCTGTGCTCCATCGCGATCTCGGCGGCGTTCTCCACCTGTTCCGGTGTGCCGCCCAGTACCTCGGCCAGACCGGCCGCGGCCATCGATGCTGCCGAACCGACCTCGCCCTGGCAGCCCACCTCGGCACCGGAGATCGAGGCCATCTCCTTGTACAGCGACCCGATCGCCCCGGCGGTGAGCAGAAAACGCACCGTGCTGCCGTCGGGGTCGGCGATGCCGGCTGCGGTGTACCGCGTGGCGTAGTGGAGCACCGCCGGGATGATGCCCGCAGCACCGTTGGTGGGTGCGGTCACGATTCTTCCGCCCGACGCATTCTCCTCGTTGACTGCGAGAGCGACGAGATTGACCCAGTCTTCGGCGAATTCACTCGAGCGGTGCGGATCCTCGGCTTCGAGGCGCAGGAACCAGTCTCGTGCTCGACGCCGCACGCCGAGCGCACCCGGAAGGTGGCCGTCGCGAGAGATACCACGAACCTCGCACTCGACCATCACATCGCGGATGTGCAGCAAGCCGTCCCGGATCTCGTCGAGCGTGCGGCGTTCGAGTTCCACCTCGGTCATGACCTCACTGATGCTGCAGCGCCGTCGTTCGCAGAGCTGCAGTAGCTCCTTGGCCGATGCGAAGCCGTTCGGGGTGGCGAGCGGCGTCACCGCCTCGACGCTTTCGGCCTCGGTGACCACGAAACCGCCACCCACCGAGAAGTACGTCTCGGTGTGCAATTCGGTCGAGTCCGCTGCGCGAGCAGTGAGTCTCATTCCGTTGGGGTGGAACGGCAACACCGTCAACGGCCGGAGCACGATGTCGTCCACAGCCAGGTCGATTTCGCGAACGCCGCCGAACAGGATCCGTCCGGTCGCCGCCATCGATTGCTGCCGCTGCTCCATGTACTCGGTCAAGATGGTCTCGGGAACAAGGCCTTCCAGTCCGAGCAGGACTGCCGTCATGGTGCCGTGTCCAGCGCCGGTGGCCGCCAGTGAGCCGTACAGGTCCACCGCCACTTCCCGGACGTCTTCGAATGCGGAGATGGTACGTAGGTCGTCGACGAATCGAGCGGCCGCACGCATCGGACCGACCGTGTGCGAACTCGAGGGGCCGACTCCCACGGAGAAGAGGTCGAACACACTGATAGTCATGAATCGCCTCGAACGTCGTGGGTGGTCTGGGGTGTGAGTACGGCGAACAGCCAGCCGTCTCCGAGCGGGTCGGTGGCGATGATCGAAGGGTCCTCGCGCACTGCAGGATTGACGATCGTCACCATGCCGCCTGCCGGTGCGTATACCGTCACCGGCCCAGCGGAGGTAGCGATGGTGCCGCAGGCTTCTCCCGCAGTGACCACGGTGCGCACCGGCGGTAGGTCGACTCCGAGGATGTCCGCAGAACCCTCGAGTGCAGCAGGCGTGACTCCCACTCGGCTCGGGGTCTGGGCGGGTGAACCGAACGGGTCGACGGCCATCCAACCATGACCCGCGTCGAAGAGTCGATGGGCAGAAGTGAGGGATGCAGTCATGAGGTGGCCTCGGCATTCATCATGGGTTGACCTACGGGTGGCGGACAAAGGGAAGATGCTGCACGAATGGATGGGCCGGCGTCGTCCGCAGATCGCACCGCCCGAACCACGGCCAGCGCATCGATGGTGGCGGCGACATCGTGGACCCGGAGGAGCGAGGCCCCGTTCTGGGCCGCGAGGATCGCAGCAGCGAGTGACCCGGCCAGTCGGCCGTCGACATCGCGGCCGGTGACGGCACCGATCATTCCCTTCCGCGATACCCCCGCCATGATCGGTCTACCGGCCGAGCTGAGCACCCGAAGCCCCTGGAACAGTTGCAGATTGTGCTCGAGGGTCTTACCGAACCCGAAGCCTGGATCGACCAGAATACGGTAGGCCGGGATACCGGCGCGAGTGCACTCGGCAGCCCGCTCGTCGAGAAACGCGCACACCTCCGCCGTGACGTCGACGTAGCGAGGAGCGCATTGCATCGTCGACGGCTCGCCTTGCATGTGCGTCAGGCACACTGCGGCGTCCAAGTCGGCCGCAGCGGCGAGCGCACCGGGAACTCGAAGAGCGCGAACGTCGTTGATCACGCTCGCTCCCACGCCCACCGCCTCGCGCATCACCTCCGGGCGCGAGGTATCGACCGACAGCGGTACCGCCGTGAGTCTGGACAACGCCTCGATCACCGGAACGACGCGTTCGATTTCCTCCCGGACGGTGGGCGGTGTGGCACCGGGCCGAGTCGATTCACCGCCGATGTCGAGCAGTTCCGCCCCGTCCTCGACCATCGACAGTGCATGCGCCACAGCATGATCGGTGTCCAGAAACCGCCCCCCGTCCGAGAACGAATCGGGGGTGACGTTGACGATCCCGCAGACGACGGGGTGTGCGGTCGTCAGCCGGGTCAGTAGCCGATCACGGGCATCGGCTGCCCGTGTCACTGTGGAGACGGTCGTGAGCACTGCGATCACCTGTTTTCTCTCGCGGGGTCCAGCAGAGCGGGTCAGTCGAGGTCGGTGTATTCCTCGGATGCGTCGATCAGCCAGGCGGCGAGATACCGCGCGAACGACGACCGTACGAGGATGCGGTAGTCCGTTCCCGTGTCGTCGCAGGCGATGAGGATCATGCCTGCCATCGCGAGCATCGTCTGAACCGTCGAACCTGCCGGAAAGGCGCGGGTGTGCAAGTCGATCGAGCAGCCCTTCGCCAACACGTCGCGGGCACGGCGACCGCTCAGCCGCAGACTCGTTCGTTGAGCGGATACATCGGTTGCCGCACCACCGTGCTCTCGAACCGCCGAGCCGAGACGGTGTTCGAGTTCGACGGAATCGACGTCGGCTCCGATCACCAGCCACTCCTCGGGACCGAGCCAGATGGCTGTGGTGTTCGTTCCCTCGGCCACCCGTCCTGGGCCGGGAAGGTCGGTGCCGAGCTCGGCCGCGGCGGCCGCTCCGCCCGGCCCGTTCGGGTCGACCCATAGATCGACTCCGGCCAGGAACGGCTCCTCCACGATGCGTATCGAGAGGTTGTCGGACAGAACTGTCTCTGCGAGTGGACTTCTGGAGGCGAGACGATCAGCCATCACGGCGATTTCCTTCCGGGTCGACGAGTACGGAGCCGGTGACTTCCACGGCGATCAAGGTGTCACCCACAGGGACGTGCAGGATGTCGCCGAGTCGATCACGACCGGCTTCGAGGAGGGCCAACCCGAAAGGCCTGCCCAGTTCGGCACTGGCGTAGCTCGACGTGACGTGGCCGAGCATCGGGACCGGAAGCTCTGGCAGGACTCCGCTGTCGGAATGTTCGATGATCTGCGAGCCCTCGGGAAGCACGGTCTCGCGGTCGACCGGAAGGAGTCCGACGAACTGTTTGCGCAGCGGGTTCCGGTTCTCGGCACGATCGAACGAGCGCTTTCCGATGAAGTCGAGCTTCTTCTTCGATACTGCCCAGCTCATCCCGAGATCCTGCGGGGTGACGGTGCCATCGGTGTCCTGGCCGACGATCGGGTATCCCTTCTCGGCGCGCAGAACGTGCATGGTTTCGGTGCCGTACGGGGTGATCCCGTACTTCTCGCCTGCGGCGATCAATCTCGACCACAGCGCGTGGGCGTGCCAGGAATCGATGTTCACCTCGAAGGCGAGCTCACCGGAGAAGCTGATCCGCGCCACCCGGGCGGGAATGCCGTCGATCGACGCGTTCCGCCATGCCATGAACGGGAACGCCTCGTTGGACACGTCCAGTTCGGGAAAGACCTCGCCGACCAGGTCACGGGAACGCGGACCCACCACGGGGAACGTGGCCCATTGTTCGGTCACCGACGTCAATCGAACTGCCAGGTGCGGCCATTCGGTCTGCAGCCATTCCTCCATCCAGTCCAGCATGGCGGCAGCGCCGCCGGTGGTGGTGAACACCTGGAAGCGGTCGTCCGCCAAGCGCATGACGGTACCGTCGTCGATGACCATGCCGTCGGTACCGCACATCACGCCGTACCGAACCATGCCGACTTTCAACGTGCTCATCATGTTCGTGTAGAACATGTCCAGCACCACGCCCGCATCCGGCCCCTGGACGTCGATCTTGCCGAGAGTGGAACCGTCGAGCATGCCGACGGACGATCGCACGGCCGCGCATTCACGCAGTACTGCGTCGTGCATGTCCTCGCCCGGAAGTGGGTAGTACCTGGGCCGCTTCCACTGGCCGACATCCTCGAAGACGGCGCCGCGTTCGACGTGCCAATCATGAACTGCAGTAACCCGTTCCGGGTCGAAGGCCATGCCGCGGTTGCGGCCGGCCAGTGCTGCGAACGCCACCGGGGTGTACGGCGGCCGGAACGTGGTGGTGCCGAGGTTCTCGACGGGCTTGTCGAGCAATTCCGCCACGATGCCCGAGGACACCACGCCGGAGGTCTTGCCCTGGTCGTGGGCCGTTCCGATCGTGGTGTACCGCTTGATGTGTTCCATCGAGGACATGCCTGCACCGACCGCGCGGACCAGATCGGCGACGGTGGCGTCACGCTGCACGTCGACGAATTGGCTGTCGGCACCGGCATCGTCGCGCACTCGCCACAGCACCAGTGAATCGCTGCTCGGAACGGAATCGACCACGGGTACCGAGCTTTCGGGGGTGTCGAATCCGAGGCGAGTCAGTACAGCTGCGGTGGCCGCGCCGCCATCGCGCAGACATCCGTCCAGATCGAACACTCCCGATGCCGATCCAGCGACACTGATTCCCTCGATGTCGTCTGCAGGCACGAATGCGCCGAGTCCGCCGTCGTAGCGGAGCTTTCCGCGGGCCTGACTGAACAGATGCACGGCAGGGTTCCAGCCGCCGCTGACCAGAAGGACATCGCAGCCGACCGTGTCGGTCGTGCCGTCGGCACCGGTGACCAGCGCATGGGTGACGCGGGTGTCGCCGCGGGTGCCGGAAACGACACTGCCGGTGCGTACCTCGATGCCGCGATCCCGGCACAGGCCGAGCCAGTGTTCGGGTGCAGTTGCGCGGGCATCGACGATGCTTGCGATGCGGACCCCTGCGTCGTGCAGATCGACGGCGGCCCGGTAGGCGCTGTCGTTGGTGGTGAAGACGACGGCCTCGGTGCCGACGGTGACGCCGTAGCGATGCAGGAACGTACGGGCGCTGTGCGCCAACATGATTCCGGGCCGGTCGTTGTCGGTGAAGACGACCGGGCGCTCGTGTGCGCCGGTGGCCACCAGGATGTGCCGCGAGCGGATACGCCAGACGCGCTGACGGCTGAGTGCAGCCGGTGCTTCCAACCCGAGATGATCGGTGCGGCGTTCGAGTGCGAGCACGAAGCCGTCGTCATAGGAACCGAAAGCCGTGGTGCGCTGCAGCAGTGTGACATCGGGGAAGCTCGACAGCTCGGTGATCGTGTCGGCAACCCACTCCAGCGCCGGACGACCGTCGATCTGTTCATCGGAGCCGAGCAGCGAACCGCCGAACTCGCTCTGGTCGTCGACGAGGATCACTCGCGCGCCACTTCGTGCGGCGAGCAGTGCCGCCGTCAGGCCCGCCGGTCCCGCGCCGACGACCAACAGGTCGGTGTGTGCGTGCATGGCGTCGTACTTGGCCGAGTCGGAGATCTCGGCGAGACGGCCCTGCCCGGGGATGCCGCGGGCAACCAGCCCGTCGTACAGCTCGATCGTGGTCGCGAGCAGCATGGGCTCGGGGAACGGCTCCTCGATCTGTACGAGTCCACCGGTGTCCTCTGCCCAGGCGGCGGTGAATCCGCGGGGTCTGCCGAGCTTGATGCTGGTGGTGACCTGATGAATGCCGTTGGCGAGCAACGCCGAGGCCAACGTATCGCCCGGGTGTCCCTGTAGCGCAGCGCCGCCGAAGGTGAAGTCGAGGGTGCTCGTGCGGTCGATGCGGCCGCAGGAGGTGGTGCGGAATGCGGTCATGGGTTCACCGGCTTCGGGTCGTCGAGGCGATAGACACTGTGGATTCGGTATGTGGCGGTGTCGCGTACGGCGTTGAACCAACGCCGGCAGCCTGCGCTGTGACTCCACCGTTCGGCGAAGAGCCCCTTGGGGTTGTCGCGGAAGAACACGAAGTGCGCCCACTGTTCGTCGGTGAGGGCCGACGGTTCCTCGGGGTAAGCGATGTGCGCCTGCCCGCCGTAGTGGAACTCGGTTTCTTCGCGACTCCCGCACCACGGGCATTCGATCAATTGCATTGCCACTCCAAGATTCTCGTTCGGGTGATGCGTGTGCCGGGACGGCGAGGTGTCAGTGCGCCACGCCGGCTGCGCCGTGCTCGTCCACCAGTGCGCCGGTGACGAATCGGTCCAGGCTGAACGGTGCGATGTAGTCGTGTACCTCGTCGTTGGCGATGGTGTCGGCCAGGCACCATCCGGCACCGGGGGTGGCCTTGAATCCACCTGTACCCCAACCGCAATTGAGGAACACGTTGTCGAACGGTGTGCGTCCGACGATGGGGGAGGCGTCGGGGCACACGTCCACGATGCCGGCCCAGGTACGCAGCAGATGCGCGCGAGCGAAGACGGGGAACAGCTCCACCGCGGCGGCCATCTGTCGTTCGATGATGTGGAAAGCACCGCGTTGGCCGTAGCCGTTGTACGAATCGACGCCGGCACCCATCACCAGTTCTCCCTTGTGCGCCTGGGAGACGTACACGTGCACCGCGTTCGACATCACGACCGTGGGGTGCACCGGTTCGAGCAACTCCGAGACGAGGGCCTGGAGGGGGTGACTCTGCAGAGGAGTCTTGATGCCCAACATGTCGGTCAGTGTCGAGGTGTGTCCGGCCGCGCACAGTGCGACCTGGCCGGTGGCGATGTCGCCGCGTGTGGTCTTGACCCCGGTGACGCGATTGCCGTCGGTGGTGAACCCGGTGACCTCGCAGTTCTGGATGATGTCGATACCGGCTGCGTCGGCGCGTCGGGCAAATCCCCAGGCGACGTAGTCGTGCTTGGCGATGCCGGCGCGCGGCTGATACGTGGCACCGAGTACCGGGTAGCGAATGTCGCTGGAGATGTTGACGATCGGGCACAGCTTCTTGACCTCGTCGGGGTCGACCCACTGGGCGTCGATGCCGTTGAGGCGATTGGCCTCGACGCGTCGCACGCTGTCTCGTACGTCCTGCAGGCTGTGCGCGAGGTTGAGTACGCCGCGTTGGCTGAACAGGATGGGGTAGTCGAGGTCGTCAGCGAGTCCTTCCCACAGCTTGAGGGAGTGCTCGTAGATGCGTGCGCTCTCGTCCCACAGGTAGTTCGAGCGGATGAGGGTGGTGTTGCGCGCCATGTTGCCGCCGGCGAGCCAGCCCTTCTCCAGCACCGCGACATTGGTGATGCCGTGGTTCTTGGCGAGGTAGTGCGCGGTGGCCAGGCCGTGTCCGCCGCCGCCGATGATCACGACGTCGTACGACTTCTTCGGTTCGGGGTTACGCCAGAGGAAGTCGGGATGATCGGGTAGATGTGCGCCCGGTGGGCGTGCGGGGGCGGTCATCGGTAGCCTTCCGTCAGATCGGGGTAGAGGGGGAACTGCGCGGCGACGAACTCGACCCTGGTCCGCAGGGCATCGAGTCCGCGGTCATCGGTGTCGGGACGCAACGCCTGTGCGATGACGTCGGCGACCTCGGCGAACGCCGTGGCGTCGAGGCCTCGGGTCGCGAGAGCCGGGGTACCGATACGGACCCCCGAGCTCACCATGGGCGGCCGTGGATCGAACGGAACTGCATTGCGGTTCACGGTGATTCCGACGTGGTGCAGTCTGTCCTCGGCCTGCTTGCCGTCCAGTTCTGACTTGCGCAGGTCCACCAGTACGAGGTGGACGTCGGTGCCGCCCGACACCACGTCGATGCCAGCCGCTGCTGCGTCATCGGTGAGCAGTCGATCGGCCAGGATCTTCGCACCCTCGAGCGTGCGCTGCTGCCGCTCCCGAAAGTCCTCTTCGGCAGCGAGTTTGAACGAGACCGCCTTGCCTGCGATGACGTGTTCGAGGGGGCCGCCTTGCTGGCCCGGAAACACGGAGGAATTGAACTTCTTCGCCAGTGCGGCGTCGTTGGTGATGATCACGCCGCCGCGAGGGCCACCGAGCGTCTTGTGTGTCGTCGAGGTGACCACGTGTGCGTGCGGTACCGGTGATGGGTGCAGTCCGGCGGCGACGAGTCCGGCGAAGTGCGCCATGTCCACCATCAGGTAGGCACCGACTTCGTCTGCGATACGGCGGAATTCGGCGAAGTCGAGGTGGCGCGGGTAGGCCGACCAGCCGGCCATGATCAGCTTCGGGCGGTGCTCGCGCGCGAGGCGCTCCACTTCCTCCATGTCGACGCGATGGTCGTGTTCTCCGACGTGGTAGGCCGAGACGTCGTAGAGCTTGCCCGAGAAGTTGAGTTTCATACCGTGGGTGAGGTGCCCGCCGTGGGCCAGCGCGAGGCCCAGGATCGAATCGCCCGGTTGCAGGAGTGCCGCCATCGCAGCGGCATTGGCCTGCGCACCGGAGTGCGGCTGTACGTTGGCGAACTGCGATCCGAACAGCGTGTTGAGCCGGTCGATGGCGAGTTGTTCGATGACGTCGACGTTCTCGCAGCCGCCGTAGTAGCGGCGGCCGGGGTAGCCCTCGGCGTACTTGTTCGTCAGCACCGAACCCTGTGCCTGCATCACCGCCAGCGGGGCGAAGTTCTCGCTCGCGATCATCTCGAGGGTGTTCTGCTGACGTCCGAGCTCGGCACTGATCGCGCGGTGCACCTCGGGGTCGAGATCGGCGAGTACTCGGTTCGTCACGCCTGCCGGGTGCGTTGCCGTCGCCGTCGGTGCGAAGTCCTGCGTCAAGATGGCCGCCCTTCTGGAAGATCAATGGTCTGTAACTGATATATCAAGATGCCAATAGAGTAAGATCACAACGCAGAGCCGTCAAGGGCAGGCATCGACCGGGAGTGAGTTGAGAAGATGACAATCGGGATTACACCGGAGATCGATGCAGGGACGTCCGTCGGAACCAACGCCGATCGAGCCTACGAAATCGTCCGTGAGCAGCTGATCATGCTCGAGATCCGGCCAGGGGAGCCGATCAACGACGATCGTTTGGCCGAGCAATTGGGGCTCGGACGCACGCCGATCCGGGAAGGTCTCAAACGACTCGAGCGCGAGCGGCTCGTCGTCGCGTACCCCCGGCGTGGAACGTTCGCCACTGCCGTCGATATGACAGATCTGGCCAACATCTCAGAGATCCGCAAGCAACTGGAACCCGCGGCCTCCGCCCGTGCCGCGCGCACGGCTCGGCCAGCGGCGCGAGATCGGCTCTCGGAGCTCGCGACGTCCATCGCAAGCATCGACGACACCGATGACCCACGCGAGGTGCTACGCAAAGACGTTGCGGTACATAGGGAAATCTATCGAGCGTCGGGAAATCCCCACCTCGAGGACATTCTCGTCAGCCTCGACGCGCATGCCACACGGATCTGGTGCCTGTTCCTCGACCGGCTGCCGAACGTCGCAGGCCATGTTCGTGAACACGTTGCGTTGCTGCAGGCCATCATCGACGGCGACGCCGACACCGCAGCCGAGCTGACCCTCGAGCATGTCACCGGGTTCGAGAACGCCATCAGGGAACTGCTGTAGGGGCGGCAGATATTCGTGCCGCCGCGCCGCGTAGCGCGGTCGCGATGGCGTACGTGGCCGGGGTGTACTGACGCCGCGCACGCGAGGCGATGTAGATGACTCGGGTCGAATCACACCGAAGGACTCGATCGAGAACTCCGCCGACCATCAACAGTCACGGCTGCTCAGGGGCGTCGTCGAAGGATTCGCGGATGCGTTCGCGATACAGGCAGGTAACGAATCTGCCGCACAGGTGGACAGGCAAGCCCCGGTAAAGAAGGGTTAAAGGTTGGCGACGGCACGCCCCAACGACCGCGCAAGAACCGAATCCGACGAACCGTGCCGTCGAGGATGGTGACGGCAACCGTGGACACACTTGCTCGCAAACTGGGCCTCAGAACCGACAATCACATCTTCTTCGTTTCGGCCGGGCTCACGATCGCGCTACTGGTTCTGTTCCTCATCTTCCAGGACTGGGTGGGGAACGCGTTCGGTGTCGGTAGGGAATGGATCGTCACCAATCTCGGGTGGTTGTTCATCATCGGCGTCACATTGTGGTTGGTGTTCCTGATCTGGGTCGCCATCAGCAAGTACGGCCGCCTGCGTCTGGGCGAGGACGACGACAGACCTGCGTACTCGAACCTGTCCTGGTTCGCCATGCTGTTCGCGGGCGGCATCGGCACGGTACTGATGTTCTGGGGCGTGGCAGAACCGATTTCGCATTTCTCTGCGCCGCCGTTCGACGGTGTCGAGCCCTACAGTGTCGAAGCGTCCCAGGATGCGATGAGCATTTCCCTCTATCATCTGAGCCTGCACACCTGGGCGATCTTCACCCTGCCCGGGTTGGCGTTCGGCTTCTTCATCTACCGATACAAGCTGCCGATGCGCGTGTCCTCGGTGTTCTATCCGATTCTGAAGGAACGTATTTCAGGTCCGATCGGAAAGACGATCGATGTATTCGCAGTGTTGGGCACGATCTTCGGCTTGGCTGTGTCACTGGGGCTCGGCACCTCCCAGATCAATGCGGGATTGAGCGCGCTCGTCGGACTTCCCGATACGGTGTGGGCGAAGGTACTGATCATCGGACTGCTCACCGTGGTTGCAACGGTCTCGATCGCCGTTGGCTTGGACAAGGGTGTTCGTCGACTGTCGAACGTGAACATCCTCGTGGCAGTCGGTTTGATGATCTTCGTTCTGATCGCCTCGGACACCGTGTTTCTGCTGCGGCAGATTTTCGAGAGCTTCGGAAACTATGCACAGGAAATCGTTCCGTTGTCGTTCTGGAACGACGCCATGGCCGAGTTCACCTCTGACGGCGGGTGGGGATGGCAGGGCGGTTGGACCGTCTTCTACTGGGCGTGGACGGTGACGTGGGCCCCGTTCATGGGCGTCTTCCTCGCCCGCATCTCGCGAGGTCGAACGATTCGGCAGTTCGTCATCGGCGTCCTGGCTGCCCCCTCGTTGTTCACCCTGGTGTGGTTCGTCGTGTTCGGTTGGTCTGCAATGAGAATCGACGGGATCGGTGGCACCGGCGGTTCGATCTCGGACGCGGTCGCCGAGAGCGTTCCGTTGGCGATGTTCACGTTCTTCGACAACTTCCCGGCCGCGACCCTGATTCAGGGGATCGCGGTGGTCGTCGTGGCGCTGTTCTTCGCTACGTCCTCGGACTCGGCATCACTGGTGATCGACATGTTGTGTTCCGGTGACGGGGAGGCCGGTCCGGTACGGCAGCGCGTGTTCTGGGGCATTACCGAAGGTGCCGTGGCGGCCACCCTGATCGTGCTCGGCGGTGAGGCAGGACTGCAAGCGCTACAACAGGTCATCACCGTGATCGGGCTACCGATCTTCCTTCTGGTGTCGGTGATGATCATCGCTCTGGTGATGGGATTGCGAGCCGAGCGGGTCAAGGTGCAACCGCTCACGCGGGAAGAATTCCGCGAACACAACGGCGAGTCGATCACTACCGAGTCGGAGAAGGTGCGCTCGTCGAGTCTCGCCAGAGATTCGGACGAGTAGCCATGGAACAGGTGGAGTGAATCAGGACTCGGCGCGCCGAAGGGCGTCGACCAGTGGGATCAGATCCGGCTCGGTCGACGCCTCGTCGAGTGCCTCGCTCAGAGCGGCGTCGTTCGTCGGTCGCGCCTCCTCGAGCAGCGCAAGCCCTTCCTCGCTGACGTCGGTGTAGATGCCTCGCCGATCGGTGGGGCACAGGTACCGGGTGAGCAGTCCTCGGTCTTCGAGTCGGGTGACCAGCCGCGTCGTCGCGCTCTGGCTCAGGACCACGGCGTCGGCCACCTGTTTCATCTGAAGGTGCCCGCCCTCCCCGTCGTGTTGCCTGCCCAGGACGTCGAGCAGCCAGTACTCACGTGCGCTGAGGTTGTGGTCGGCCTGCAGAGCGCGCTCGATCCGACCCTCGATGCGGCCGTGCAGCACCGCCAGTGCCAGCCAGTTCTGCGCCAATGCAGTCATGGCGGGGTCGTGTGCCGACATGGCCTTTACCTCTCGATATCGTCAGTGGTGACCACCCACCGTACCGCGCCTGCCCTTAGTCAGCGTGTGCAACTAGGCCGGTCGGCGGGCAACGATCCGTCGAGCGTGGGCGAGGACCGGAGCGTCGACCATCTGTCCGCGGAAGGTGAAGACGCCACGATTGTGGGCGACGGCGTCGAGTACCGCCGTTGCCCACTCGAGGTCCTCGCCGCTCGGGGCGTACGCGTCACGGATGACCGGGATGTGGCTCGGGTGGATGGACACCTTACCGTCGAAGCCGACGGCCACCGCGTCCTCGGCTTCGGTGCGCACCCCGTCGAGATCGGGGATGTCGAGGAATACCGAATCCAGCGCGAACAGTCCGCGTGCTTTGGCTGCGAGCAGCGTTTGTGACCGAACATGCTGCGCCACAGCGCGGTACTCGCCACTGGCATGCCTGCTCGAATTGCCGCCCATGGCAGCAACGAGGTCCTCGGCACCCCACATGGCACCGATGGCGTTGTCGGCGGCGAGTGCCTCGAACACCGTCATCGCCCCGAGCGGGGACTCGATCAGAGCGACGACGTTCCATCGGGCCAGAGCGGTAATCTGTTCGGCCGATTCGCATTTGGGCAGCATGACGGTCGTGTACTCGGTCTGCTCCAGGGCCTCGAGGTCTGCCGCCTGATCGTCGGTGCCGTGCGCATTGACCCGAACGATGGTGCGCGACGGGTCCAGCGCAGTTGCAACCATGGACCCGCGGGCAGCGGCTTTGTCCGCGGCCCCCACCGCGTCTTCGAGATCGAGGATGACCACATCGGCTCGGGCTGCGGCCTTCTCGTACCGCCCGGGGCGGTCGGCCGGGCAGAACAGCCACGCCGGTCCCGGCGGAACCCAATTCACGACGCATCCTCCGGTGGTTGCATCCGGACGAGCGTCTTGCGGACGGCGATCGCGACGACGTCGCCGTGCTGGTTGCGTCCAGTGTGGGTAAACGTCACGATTCCCTCGCCGGGCCGGGATTTCGACTCGCGCTTGTCCGAGATCACGGTCTCGGCGTACAGCGTGTCGCCGTGGAACAGCGGCTTGGGGAACGACACCTCGGAGAAGCCGAGATTGGCGACGATGGTGCCCTGGGTCAACTGCGTCACCGACAGCCCGACGAGCGTGGAGACCGTGAACATGGAATTGACCAGTCGTTGACCGAAAGGCGTTGTCTCACTGTAGGCCGCGTCGAGGTGAAGGGCCTGGGTGTTCATCGTCTGGGTGGTGAACAGGGTGTTGTCGGCCTCGGTGATGGTGCGCCCGGGGCGGTGCTCGTACACCGTGCCGAGTTCCATCTCCTCGAACCACAGGCCGCGTTGGCGAATTCGTTTGTCGCTCATAGTCCCAGGCTCCTCGCGATCAGCATCAGCTGAACTTCGGTGGTGCCCTCGCCGATCTCGAGGATCTTGCTGTCTCGGTAGTGCCGAGCGACGACGTAGTCGTTGATGAACCCGTATCCACCGTGGATCTGCGTGGCATCGCGCGCGTTGTCCATCGCCGCCTCGGAGGCGATGAGCTTGGCGATCGAGGCTGCCTTCTTGAACGGTTTGCCCGCCAACATCAGTGCCGCCGCGTCGTAGTAGGCGGTTCGAGCAGTGTGTGCGCGGGCTTCCATGCGGGCGATCTTGAACGCGATGGCCTGATTGCGGGCAATCGGGGCACCGAAGGCCTCGCGCTCCTTGGCGTACTTCACGCTTTCGTCGACGCAGCCCTGCGCGGCCCCGACCGACACGGCAGCGATTGCGATCCGGCCCTCGTCGAGGATGTGCAGGAAGTTCGCGTACCCGCGGCCCTGCTCTCCGAGCAAATTCTCCTGTGGCACACGTACATCGGTGAAGCTGAGTGGGTGGGTATCGGATGCGTTCCAGCCGACCTTGTTGTACGCCGGTTCCGCGACGAAGCCTGGGGTGTTCGTGGGAACGAGAATCGACGAGATCTGCTTGCGTCCGGTCGCTTCGTCGACGCCTGTCACCGCGGTGACGGTGACGAGTTCGGTGATATCGGTACCGGAGTTGGTGATGAACTGCTTGCTGCCGTTGATGATCCAGTCGCCGCCGTCGCGCGTAGCGGTGGTTTTCGTGCCACCCGCATCGCTACCGGCACCGGGCTCGGTCAGGCCGAACGCGGCCAGGGCTTTACCTGCCGTCAGCTTGGGCAACCACTGCTGCTTCTGGGCGTCGTTGCCGAAGCGGTACACCGGCATGGCTCCGAGGGAGACGCCGGCTTCGAGCGTCATCGCGACGCTCTGATCGACTTTGCCGAGCTCCTCGAGCGCCAGGCACAGCGTGAAGTAGTCGCCGCCCATGCCGCCGTACTCCTCGGGGAACGGCAGACCGAACAGGCCCATCTCGGCCATCCCCTTCACGACCTCGTACGGAAAGGAATGTTCGGCATCGTGTTTCGCCGAGACCGGTGCGACGACCGTGCGGGTGAAATCGGCTACGGACTCGACCAACTGCTGGTACTCGTCGGGGAGATTCGCGGATGACAGATGATCGGTCATGAGTGATCCTGTTCGGTATCGGTGGGAACGATTCGGGCGAGGACCTGGTCGACGCGGACCTGATCCCCCACTGCGACACACAGTTCGACGGTGCCGTCGATCGGGGTGGTCAAGGTGTGTTCCATCTTCATCGCCTCGACGACGACGATGGCCGTGCCTGCGGTGACGGCGCTACCTGTGGTGGCTCCGATCGCGATGATCGAACCCGGCATCGGCGAGACTATTTCGGCGTCACCGGAGTGCGCGTCGTCCTCGCGGACACCGGCTTCGGCGATCCGGTCGATACGCCAGGTGCCCTCGGCGCTGGAAACCCAGGTGGCCGAGCCGCTCCGGGCGAAGGTCATCGCCTCGCGTCGATCGTCGAGCACCAGATCCACCGAGTCGTCGGTGGCCACGGCTCGGAGCGTGCGCGGCGTCCCATCGTCGACGACGACGGTGGCCGCATCGAGGCGGCCGGTGATGGCCACGTGAGCCGTCCGGCCTCCGGAGGCGAGGCGACGCTGGAACGGGGCGTGCGTTCCCACTCGCCAGCCCGAGGGTGCGCTCCAAATATCTTGTCCCGCAGCCTGCCATGCGTCGAGCCAGGCAATGGCCGTCGCGGCGACGAGCGCCTCGTCGCTCGTCTCGGCGGCTTCGAAATCCTCGACGCGGCGGTCGAGCAGGCCGGTGTCGAGTTTGCCGGCACGAACGTCGTTGTCGGCGAGCAGGAAGCGAGCGAATTCGATGTTGGTGACGACGCCGAGCACCGCGGTGTCGGCCAGCGCCCGATCGAGGCTGCGCAGTGCGGTCGCGCGATCGGGTCCGTGCGCGATCACCTTGGCGAGCATCGGGTCGTAGTTGCTGCCCACCTCGCTTCCGACGGCCAGTCCGGAATCGACGCGGATGCCGGTGCCGGTGGGTTCCCGAAGCCCCACGACGGTGCCACCGGTAGGGAGAAAGCCGCGGCCAGGATCCTCTGCGTAGATCCGCGCCTCGATGGCGTGACCGGTGAGGGTGATGTCGTCCTGGGTGATCGTCAACATCTCGCCTGCTGCCACCCGGACCTGCCATTCGACGAGGTCGAGTCCGGTGACCATCTCGGTCACCGGATGCTCGACCTGCAGGCGAGTGTTCATCTCCATGAAGAAGAATTCATCGGGTTGATCGGCCGAGACGATGAATTCGACTGTGCCCGCACCGGAGTAGTCCACGCTTCGAGCGGTGTCACAGGCGGCTTCGCCGATGCGTGCCCGCGTCTGCGCATCGAGCAGCGGCGACGGTGCTTCTTCGATGACCTTCTGATGCCGCCGCTGCAGACTGCATTCACGCTCGCCCAGGTGGATGACGTTGCCGTGCCCGTCGGCGAGGATCTGAACCTCGATGTGACGGGGTCGCAACACGAATCGTTCCAGGAACAGAGTGTCGTCGCCGAACGACGATGCGGCTTCCCGGCGGGCGCTGGTCAGCGCCGCGGGAAGATCCTCGGCACGTTCGACCAACCGCATCCCTTTACCGCCGCCGCCAGCCGACGGTTTGACCAGTACGGGGAATCCGACTTCCGGTGCGCCGGAGATCAAGTCGTCGTCGGAGAGTCCCGGCCTGGAAATTCCGGGTACGACGGGGACGCCGAACGCGCTGACGGCGGCTTTGGCGGCGATCTTGTCGCCCATCACCTCGATGGCCTTGGCCGGAGGGCCGAGGAATGCGATACCCGCCGCAGCACAGGCTGTTGCGAACTCGGCGTTCTCGGACAGGAATCCATAACCGGGATGAACGGCCTGTGCTCCGGTGGCTTTCGCGGCGGCGATCACCTTGCCGATGTCGAGGTAGCTCTCGAGAGCATTGGCAGGTCCGAGCCGCACTGCGGTGTCGGCTTCTCGCACGTGCCTGGCGTCGACATCCGCGTCGCTGTAGACGGCGACGGTACGAATTCCCATGCGACGCAAAGTTCGTGTCACGCGTACGGCGATCTCTCCGCGGTTGGCGATCAGAATGGTGTCGATCATCGTGGTCATGCCTCTCACATCCGGAAGACGCCGTAGGAGACCGGCTCGAGCGGCGCATTGGCGCACGCCGACAGTGCCAGCCCCAGAACGTGCCTGGTGTCGGCCGGGTCGATGATGCCGTCGTCCCACAGCCGGGCCGTCGAATAGTAGGGGTTGCCCTGGCTCTCGTACTGATCGCGGATCGGGTCCTTGAACGATTCCTGGTCCTCGTCGCTCCACGGCTGCCCCGCAGCGTCGAGTTGGTCGCTACGCACCGTGGCGAGCACCGATGCTGCCTGCTCGCCGCCCATCACCGAGATACGGGCGTTGGGCCACATGAACAGAAAGCGCGGCGAGTAGGCCCTGCCGCACATCGAGTAGTTGCCCGCGCCGTAGGAACCACCGATGACGACGGTGATCTTGGGGACGCGTGCGCACGCCACTGCCGTGACCATTTTCGCGCCGTGCTTTGCGATGCCACCGGCCTCGTAGTCGCGACCGACCATGAAGCCGGTGATGTTCTGCAGGAACACCAGCGGGATGCTGCGTTTGTCGCACAGTTCGATGAAATGTGCGCCCTTCATGGCAGATTCGGCGAACAAAACGCCGTTGTTGGCGATGATCCCGACGGGGTGGCCGTGGAGGTGGCCGAAGCCGGTGACGAGTGTCTTGCCGTATTCGGCCTTGAACTCGTCGAATTCGCCTGCATCGACTATCCGGGTGATCACTTCGCGCACGTCGTACGGGGTGCGAGGGTCGGTGGGTACGACGTCGTAGATCTCGGACTGGTCGGCGATGGGCGCTCGGGTGGTGACGACATCCCACGGCCGTGGGGTGCGGGGCCCGAGGGTGGTGACGATGCGGCGCACACGCTGCAGGGCGTCTCGATCGTCGTCCGCCAGATGGTCGGTCACGCCGGAGATCTTCGAGTGCAGATCGCCGCCGCCGAGTTCTTCGGCGGTGACGACCTCTCCGGTGGCGGCCTTCACCAGCGGCGGGCCGCCGAGGAAGATGGTGCCCTGGTTCTTGACGATGATTGCCTCATCGCTCATCGCGGGCACGTAGGCGCCGCCCGCGGTGCACGAGCCCATGACTGCGGCGATCTGCGCAATCCCCTTGGCGCTCATGGTCGCTTGGTTGAAGAAGATGCGACCGAAGTGATCGCGGTCGGGAAACACCTCGTCCTGACGCGGGAGGAAGGCGCCGCCGGAGTCGACCAGATAGATGCACGGCAGCGTGTTCTGCAGGGCGATTTCCTGAGCCCGGAGATGCTTCTTGACCGTCATCGGGTAGTAGGTGCCGCCCTTGACGGTGGCGTCGTTGGCGATGATCACACACTCGCGGCCCGAGACCCGGCCGATGCCGGCAATGACGCCGGCACCGGGGCATTCGTCGTCGTAGAGACCGTTGGCGGCCAGGGGTGCAATCTCGAGGAACGGGCTACCGGGATCGAGCAACTCGTCGACGCGGTCGCGGGGAAGTAGCTTGCCGCGGGCGATGTGCCGTTCGCGTGACTTCGCGCTACCGCCGAGGGCGGCGGCAGCGAGCCGTTCGGCAAGTTCGCCGGTGAGAAGCTCGTGATCTGCACGATTGGCAGCTGTATCGATCGCCATGAGATGCACGCCTTAGGGGGTCGGACGCCGGTGTCACCCGAGTTCAGTTAATGATTGATAACTGACAAGATAGTAAACTACGATTAACTGAGTGTCCAGGGTTCGAGGGGGTGCAGGAGTTGGAAGCCAAGCCGGTCACCGTGCGTGAACAACGCAAGGCGCAGCGTCGACAGCAGTTGCTCGACGCCGCTGCGACATTGTTCGCAGAACGCGGGTTCGCCGCGGTGCGGCTAGAGGATCTGGGCGCGGCCGTCGGCGTCAGCGGTCCGGCCGTCTATCGCCACTTCCCGAACAAGGACGCGGTGCTCGTGGAACTGATGGTCGGGATCTCGGAGTATCTCCTCGACGGCGGTCGCGAGGTCGTCGGATCCGCAGCGGTGGATGTGCATACGGTGCGTGCCCTGGTGGATTTCCATCTCGACTTCGCCTTCGAGACTCCGGCATTCATTCGCATTCAAGATCGCGATCTGCAGAGTCTGCCCGAGGCGGCGCAGCGCAAGGTGCGCCGAATGCAACGCGAGTACGTGGAACTATGGGTCCAGGTGCTCTGTGCCGTCGATTCGGAACTGACCGAGTCCGATGCCCGCACCACAGCGCACGCGGTATTCGGGCTGATCAACTCCACCCCGTACAGCGCCGGGCGCAGTCCGTCACGAAGTGCTCGTCCGGTGCTGCGGGCAATGGCGCTGGGGGCGTTGGGTTTCTCCTCGTGAACCACTGACCTGAGTGTCCACAATTCGCCTCGCCGGTCGACTCGCCGTCGGTACCTGCCTCGTTGTCTGCTTCGGCGTGATCGTGTACTACGAAGTGGCGCGCACCCACGAACGTGGAGGCGCAGTCGACCGAAACACAGGAGCGCAGATGAAGACACGTCGTCGAACAGGTGCCCTCGTCGTGGCCGCCGCACTCGCGTCGTGCTCGATCTTGCTCGCCGCCCCAGCGGGGGCTGCACCTGCGATCACACACGAACTCGGCGACGTCGTCTCCACTCGCGACCTGCCACCGGAACTGTGGATTCCAGGCTCGTCCGCCGCCACCGTGCTCACCTACGTCACCACCGACACCTTCGGTGACAAGGCGCTCAGCACCGGCACCGTCTTTCTCCCCCAGGGCACTGCGCCGGAGGGCGGTTGGCCGGTGGTCTCGTGGGCACACGGCACGTCCGGGTTGGACGACTCGTGCGCACCGTCGGTCGTGGGACCAGCCCTGCCCGAGCGAGATCTGCCGTATCTCGCGAACTGGATCGCGCAGGGATTCGCCGTCGTGGCCAGTGACTACGCCGGCCTCGGTACGCCCGGATTGCAGGCATATCTCGACGGCCGGACCACAGCGCACAACGTCGTCGACATGGTCAAGGCGGGCCGCAACTACTCCCCGGACCTCGCGAAATCCTGGGTGGCAGTGGGACAGTCGCAGGGCGGCGGCGCGGCGATCTACACCGCTCGCTACGCGACGGAATTCGGTGGACCGGATCTGGATTATCGCGGCGCCGTCGGAACCGGAACTCCCGCATACATCGAGAAGCTCATCTCGATCGGCGGGCCGGGTGTACCACCGGTCGCGCTGCCTGCGGGGTTGACCTCCTACGTCGCGTACATCATTGCTGCGCTTCGCTATTCGCATCCGGAGCTGGGGTTGGACAGTATTCTGACCCCCATCGGCCAGAAGTATGCGGCGCGTGCCGAGACGACCTGCGTCGCTGATTTCGAGGCAGAACTCGACGGCGTGGCGGTCGGCGATTTCTTCACCGCACCGCTGACCAGCCTGCCGAACTTCACTGCTGTACTCGACGACTACATGGCGATGCCCGAGGCCGGTTTCGACAAGCCATTCTTCATGGGCCACGGTCTGCGAGACATCGATGTTCCGTTCCCGACCACCGCGGCCTACGTCGCCAGACTCACCGCGAACGGCCAGCCGGTGACGTTCCGGACCTATGATGCCGACCACAGCGGAGCGCTCGTCGCGTCGGTGGCCGACACCATCCCATTCGTCGAGCAGCAGCTGCTGCGCTAGCCCACTGGACGCGCGCTGGGTAGTCCGTATGCGCGGGCGGTGAACTTCTCCAGCACGGTACGCGGCAGCAATCTCTGGGCGAGGAAGACCGCACACGCATTGCTGCCGACGGCGTAGATCGGGAGAGTCTTACTGTCCTCGACCGCCCTCAATACCGTCTTGGCGACGGTCTCGGCCGAAATACCCTGCGCTTCTTTGGCGTCGAGTGTGGCGATCACCGTGGTGAAATCGCGACGGTAGGGGGAGTGCGGGCCGCAGTACTTGGTGCGACGAGCCGAGAGGCCGGTGTCGATCGAGCCGGGTTCGACGGTGGTGACGTCGATGCCGAACGGCTTCAGTTCGTATCGGGCAGCTGTCGAGAACCCTTTGATCGCTGCCTTCGTCGCGGCATAGGACGAACGATATGCCAGTGGAAAGCTGGCCAGCATCGAGCCGATATTGATGATCTTGCCTCGACGGCGTTCCCGCATTCCCGGCAGTACGGCCTGCGTGAGCTCGACTGCACCGAACACGTTGAGCTGGAACAGTCGGGTGATCGCCTCGATGGGCAGTTCTTCGATCGGCCCGCACTGACTTTCGCCCGCGTTGTTGATCAGCACATCGACTTCCACGTCGTCGAGCTCGTCGACGAACGCGCGAATCGACGCCGGATCGGTCAGATCGAGATCTCGGTACTCGACCCCGGGGATCGGGTCGGTCACCGTGGAACGGCTGCGACTCGTTCCGATGACGTGATAGCCGTGAGCGAGCAGCAATTCGGCCACGGCCCGGCCGATACCGGATGTGGCACCGGTGACAAGTGCGGTGTTCATCTACGCCTCTTCGTTCGTGTGTTTCCGGTCTTCGGGGCAGTGTGTGGAGCCGTGGGCCTCGGTCGGTCGATGCGCCGGAGCGTCGTGCTCGGAACCCGGGTGTGCAAGGCCGGTACCGACCTGCCTGACGCCATGACGGTGCGGTCCGGCCGCACGATCGCCGCCACCGCCCGGCCACGTCGCAGCCACAGGCCGAGTTCGGAGGATGCCGCGACCTCGACGATGCAGGCGCCGCGGCGATCGACCTCGCGCCGTTGTTCGACGGTCAGCGGCGTGGTCGAGAGGAACAGGAACTGTCCCGGCGCGACACTGTCGATGCGAGTTCCGTTGTCCAGAATGCTGTTCGGGCACATTCCCCCGACGAGCGAGCCGATCGTGGTGATGGATCGCTGAACGAAGTCCGAACGTGTGAGTGCCGGAGTGGCGCTGTCGGACACCTTGGACCCGACCACCGGGAGACGACCGAGCGCAGGTGCGAGGTTGCTCCGCATGATCGCGGTCAGTCTGCTGCCTCCCGTCATCGCCCAACCCATCGCGACGGCCATACGAATCATGTTTTTGGCGTGCGTCTTTCGCTCGATCTCGTAGCTGTCGAGCGAGAAATCGGAAACATGGCCGTCGAGGGCACCGACGATCTTCCAGACGAGATTGCACGCGTCACGCAGGCCCGCACCCATGCCCTGTCCGATGAACGGTGGAGTCAGGTGCGCCGCGTCGCCGAGGAGGAACACACGTCGGTCCCGCCAGGAACTCGCGACCTGTGCTCGAAATGTGTACTCGGCGGCGCGAATCAATTCCATGTCCGGCTCGCCGGCAGAGCGCAACCAGGGTGCGATCAGCGGCCGGATGGACTCGAGGTCCTCGAACTCGTCGAGCATCTCGCCGTCGAGGAGGCGAAATTCCCAACGGTAGCGACTGCGGCCGATCCGCATATACGTGGCGGATCGCTCCGAGTCGCAGACCTGGTGGACGCCGTCCCACTGGTCGAGGTCTGTGTCGGTGGCGATATCGATCACCAACCATCGTTGCGCGAAACCGAGATCCTCCATCTTCGACCCGATGGACCGGCGCACGATGCTGTTGGCACCGTCGCACCCGAGCACGTAGTCCGCAGTCACCCAATGGGGGGTTCCGTCCTCGGTGGAGGTG
This sequence comes from Rhodococcus sp. MALMAid1271, assembly GCF_049195265.1. Lineage (NCBI taxonomy): Bacteria > Bacillati > Actinomycetota > Actinomycetes > Mycobacteriales > Nocardiaceae > Rhodococcus > Rhodococcus sp. MALMAid1271. Next base: position 28,235 of record NZ_JBMIRQ010000020.1, read on the forward strand.
TACCGCACCCGGACAGAATCTTTCAGGTTCTGCACATCGGTGATCTCGCATCCGCCCCGCATCTCGATCGTGTCGTACCGGGCGATGTGTGTGCGCATGAGTCGCTCGAGGTCCGGCTGGTCGAACATGTTCGCCTGGGGATAGCCGTGTGGTCTGTCGTCGGGATCTCGCTCGAACTCGGCAAGGGTTCTCAGATCCTTTGCGCACAAACGCAAACCGCGCCCCGGACGTGAGATGGCGGCGAAATCCTCTGCCACACCGATATCGTGAAGAACTCGATACACCTCGTCGTCGAGATGTACTGCGCGGGGCTGCGGATAGACCTCGTCCCAACGATCGAGCACCAAGCAGGGGACGCCGTACTGCGCCAGTAGCAGAGCGGCTGTCATGCCCGTGGGTCCGGATCCGACGATCACCACCCGATGGTGTGCACCGTCGGACGTGCGTGCGGTCATCGGTAGGAGACCCGAGTGCGTTGGACCCCCAGATCGAGGGCACCGTCGGGAGTCGAACAGGTCAATTCGAGCACGTCACCGTCCTGCAGAAACGCGGGATTGTTGGCCTGCTTCTTGAAGAACACCTTCCATTTGACCGACGGCGGAACCAGCGCGCCGATCATTTCGATCGGCTTGGCCGGGGCCTTCAGCGCGGTGCCGCCCGGTGTGCCGGTGAGCAGCAGGTCGCCCGGGTCGATCCGCTGGAACTTGCTCAGCGCCGCGAGCGACTCGACCGGCCGATAGATCATGTCCTCGACCGTACTGTCCTGTCGCACAGCACCGTTGACACGCAGAGTGAGAGTCAGCTCGCCGAACCGGTCGAACTCACCGGGTTCGAGCAGCACCAGTCGTGGTCCGACGGGCGTGAACGTGGGATATGACTTGCCCTCGTAGAATTGAGTTTTCGGCAACTGGACATCGCGGGCCGAGACATCATTGGTGATCACGAGCCCGGCGACGTACTCGGCCACAGCGCCCGCATCGATCTTCGTGCCGACGGTCAGGGTCTTGCCGAACACCAAACCGATCTCGATCTCGTAGTCGAGAAGTTTCACGTGTGGCGGCTTGACGACATCGTCGGTGGGGCCGCTGATCGAACCCGAGGTCTTCCGGAAGAACGTCAGCGGCACCGTCTCGGGGTTCATACCCGAATCCTTGACGTGTGAGACGTAATTGGTCATGTTCGCCATCACGCGGCACGGTGCTGTGACGGGGGAGACGAGCGACAGTGTCTCCACGGCAACGACATCGGTGCCTGCGCGCGCTGCGTCCACGGCGGCGCGATCGGCGAGGAGTTCGGCAGTGGTGGTTGCCGAAGTGTCGATGCGTGACGCTCCGGCCGGGGTCTCGACCCACCAGGCGTCGGCGGTGCGTAATACGGCGATGCTCATGAGGAAGCTACTTTCATCAGGCCGCGAAGGCGTTCGGTGTCGAATTCGTTGTCGTTGCGTAGCGAGGAGAGGATCGATTTCAGCTCGTGCAGAGAGGCTCTGCTCGGCGCAATTCCGAGAAAGTCCTTCGACGCGGGCGGGCCCCACTGCGCGAGACCCGACGCAGTCATCGGTGCCCATCCAGGTTCGAGGGAACTGTCGAACATGTCGCCGTCGCTGAAATGCTCTACCAGGAACCCGTCGGGATCACGCCAGTAGTCGAAGAGCTGGCTGCCCTGGATGTGCCTGCCGATGCCCCAGGAATGCTTGTAGCCGCGCTCGGTGAGGAATTCGCCGCCGGCGGCGATGGCATCGAGATCGGTCACCTGATAAGCCGAGTGCACGTACCGATCCGACGGGCCGAGAGTCATGGCGAGCGTGTGATGATCGGACGGGATGCTGCCGCGATCGCAGCGGATGAAGCTCATCACCGGGCCTCGATCGCGTTGCCCGTCGTAGTAGAGGAAATCGCTGACGATCAGTCCCAGGTGATGCAGGTACCAGTTCAGGTTCTCCAGGTAGTCCACTCGCTGCAGCACCACATGCCCGAGTCGTTGTATCAGTGCAGGCTGATGTGGTGGACGCTGAGTGGCATTGATCCGGTTGCCTGGATCGCCGAAGTTGTAGGTGTGTGCGTCCTGGCCCGGAAGTTCGGGATGTTCGGTGTATCCGGAGACGATCTGAACAGGCTGCCCGCTCGGATCGGTCAGAGTGACGGCGATGCCGCCCAAAGTGTCCGGCAGTCGGTGCACGTGCTGGTCGGTGGCCTCGGCGAGCCGGACGACGTCGGCATCCTCGGCAGCTGCGAACGCTGCACCGACGAAACGGGTTCGCTTTCCGCGTCGGATGATCACGCACGGTGAGCCGATGTGCGTGCCGCGAAGGTGGATTTCCTCGGACGTGCGCAGTGAGACGGTGAATCCGAACGCCACGGCGAATGCCTCGGCCTTGGCCAGGTCGGGTTTGCGGAACTCGAGCCAGGCGATGTCGCGCACCTTGATGATCGGGTCGGTGGCCTTCCCCGGGTGTTCGCCGGGAAGCGCACCCTGATCCACGTGCATGTTCTTGTGGCCGTCGACCTCGTGTCCCATCAGCCCTCCTCGTTGTTGACTATATCGTCATCTATGACTGCAGCGTCAGTCACGGGCGTTGACAAATTCGTCAGCTGTGAGGAAAGGTCAGTGGGTAGACCAGCGTAGACAGAGATAGGCACCATGATGGAGACCCAGAATCGCCTCGAGCGGCGCAAGGCGCGCACCCGTAATGCGCTGATTGCCGCGGCGCAAGGCCTCATCGCTCGGGGCGAGCTGAATGCACCGATCGCGGAGATCACCCAGGCTGCCGATGTCGGGATGGGTTCCTTCTACAACCACTTCGCCAGTCGCGATCAGTTGTTTCAGGCTGCGGTCGACGGTGCTCTGGAGCGGCTCGGAAACTATCTGGATTCGCTCACCGACGCTGCGGCCGATCCAACGGAGACATTCACTCGATCGTTCCGTATCTCCGGCCGACTCTTCCGTCTGCAACCGGAGATGAGCCGGGTGCTCATTCATTCCGGACCCGAGCTGGTCACTTCGCAGCATGGTCTCGGCCCCCGGGCGGCGAGAGACATCCATGCCGGAGTCAAAGCAGGATACTTCCGAGTCCAGGACATTCAACTCTCGCTCACCCTCGTGGCAGGTGCGCTCCTCGGCCTGGGCAAGCTGCTACTCGAGCAACCCGATCGCGACGACGCCGAGTCCGTGGACCGGATGGCGTACACCGTGCTGCTTGCACTGGGAATGTCCGACAGCGACGCCCAGGACCTGTGCTCGCGGCCGCTGCCGCCGATGAGTGACATCCCGAGTGTGGGGGACGAGAGCGCGTAGCCCGAGCCGAACGGGGGTGAGTACTCCTCGAAACCGGAGGCGCGGTGCCCCGACTGCGGGGTGATCGACCGTCTCGACGCGTACGGCCCGCATCGACCAGAGCGGGGCAACTATCGTCGTTCCGATGGCTGGTAATGCGCGCGATCCCGGAGTCTCGGTTGCTGCGCGGCTGCTGGCGTTGCTCGGTGTGTTCGACGAGAAGGCACCTGCCTTGACGTTGACCCAACTGGCCGACGGTGCGGGACTGCCCATCGCCACCGCCCATCGACTGGTTCGCGAACTGGTCGACTGGGGTGCGTTGGTTCGCGCCGAGGACGGGCGGTACATGGTGGGCCGCCGACTGTGGAAGCTGGGGTTGTTGGCGCCGGATCAGTCCGATCTGCGCACTGTTGCGTCGCCTTTTCTGCACGACATCTACGGTGCGACGCTCGCAACGGTCCATCTTGCGATCCGGGACGGCGACGAGGTGCTCTATCTCGATCGGTTGGCCGGGCACGCTTCGGTGCCTGCGGTCAGCCGCGTCGGTGCTCGCCTGCCGCTGCATGCCACCGGAGTTGGAAAGGTCCTGTTGGCGTACGCGCCGCGGGAGGTGCACGATCGGGTCTTGCGATCCCTGACTCGTATCACCCCGTACACGGTGACCCATCCGGGGAAGTTGGAGAACGAACTTCGTCGGGTTCACCGTGAGGGGTATGCGCAGACCGTCGAGGAGATGACCCTCGGGGCGTGTTCGGTGGCCGTTCCGATCCGTGGTGGCGACGCACATGTGTTGGCCGCCTTGGGAATAGTGGTGCCGAGCTTCGGCCGCGATCGAACCAGACTGGTGGCAGCGCTCCAGGTTGCCGCCCAGGGGATCGAGCGGTCACTTCGAAAAGGTGGTTTTCACTGAGTGGAAACGTACTCTTGCTCGGTCACCACTCGCGCGATCTACTCGACTCATGCGTACACAGGTCGCCATCATCGGTGCAGGGCCCGCGGGCTTGCTGCTCTCACACCTACTCGGCGAGCAGGGCATCGACACCATCGTGATCGAATCACGCACACAGGACTACGTGCTCTCGCGAATCCGCGCCGGCATTCTCGAACATTCCACTGTTCGATTGCTCGACGAACACGGGCTCGGTCAGCGGCTGCATCGCGAGGGCCACGAGCACCGCGGGATCTATCTCCAATGGCCGCACGAGCGGCACCACATCGACTTTCGCAGCCTCGTGGACCGCAGCGTATGGGTCTACGGCCAAACCGAGGTCACCAAGGATCTCGTGGCGGCGCGCGAGCGGGCCGGCCAGCAGTTCTACTACGACGTGTCCGACACCGCGTTGCACGACGTCGAATCCGACGCGCCGTACGTCACCTTCACCGACGCGTCGGGAACCCCGACGCGCATCGACGCCGCCGTGATCGCCGGGTGCGACGGGTCCTTCGGGCCGAGCCGGGCGGCCATGCCCGATGCCGTCCGTAACACCTGGGAGCGGGTCTATCCGTATTCCTGGCTGGGCGTGCTTGCCGACGTCGCACCCTCGACGGACGAGTTGATCTACGCCTGGCATCAGGACGGATTCGCGATGCATTCGATGCGATCGTCGACGGTCAGCAGGCTGTATCTGCAAGTTCCCAACAACACCGATATCGGGGCCTGGTCCGACGACCGAATCTGGGATGCGTTGGCAGTCAGGCTCGGTCACGGCCAGGACGGCTGGGAGCTGCGTCCGGGACCGATCACCGACAAGAGTGTGTTGCCGATGCGCAGCTATGTGCAAACCCCGATGCGGCACGGCAATCTCTTTCTCGCAGGAGATGCCGCGCATATCGTTCCGCCCACGGGCGCGAAGGGCCTCAACCTCGCGGTTGCCGACGTCGCACTCCTGGCACCGGCGTTGACGCAACTGTTGCAGGGGAAGCGAACCGAGTTGGCGGAGCACTACAGCGACACCGCTCTGCGCCGCGTGTGGCGCTGTACTCACTTCTCCTGGTGGATGACGACCATGCTGCACACAGGAGCCGACCCCTTCGATGCGCAACTGCAGCTCTCGCAACTGAAATGGGTGGCATCGAGTGAAGCGGGTGCGATGGGGTTGGCGGAGAACTACGCCGGTTTGCCCATCGGGTTCTGACCCGTGCACTGCCCGCTCTCGCCGTCGGCCACGAAATGCGCTCACAAGGCATCCACGGCTTCGAGTTCGGTGGAATCTCTCGGCAGCCCACGACCGCCGCACTAGTGTGAGCCCATGCGTATAGACGAGTATCGGAAATATGACGGACTCGGCCTGGCCGAACTGGTCTCCGAAGGAGAGGTCACTCCGCGTGAGTTGCTCGACTGCGCCCTGACGCGCGCCGCGGCGATCGATCCGTCGCTCAACTCCATTGTCCGTCTCATGCCGGAGCAGGCCGACGCGCGTGTGATGGACACGCTCGACGGCCCGTTCGCGGGCGTGCCGTTTCTGATCAAGGATCTCTCGCAGGACTACGCGGGGCTCCCCACTGCGAGCGGTTCCCGATCTTTGACGCAGCTGCCGATGCCCGAGCACGCCACGGTAGTGCAACGCTGGCTCGACGCAGGCCTGGTCATCTTCGGCAAGACCAACACCCCGGAGTTCGGTGCCAAGGGAATCACCGAGCCGACGGTGTTCGGGCCTGCCCGAAACCCGTGGGACCGCAGTAGAACTCCGGGCGGGTCCTCGGGTGGGTCGGCCGCCGCGGTTGCTGCCGGCATCGCGGCGGTGGCGGGGGCGAGTGATGGCGGCGGGTCGATTCGCATTCCGTCGTCGTGCTGCGGTCTCGTGGGTCTCAAGCCGGGCCGTGGCCTGGTGCCGTCGGGACCCACTTTCGGCGAACCGATGCACGGGGCAGCGGTGCAGGGTGTGGTCTCCCGGTCGGTACGGGACACCGCTGCGATGCTCGACGTGTTGGCGGGCGGTGAACCCACGTCCGGGTACCTGTCCGCACATCCAGACGGTAGCTTCCTGTCTCGAATGGACGCCGACCCGAGGCCGCTACGCATCGGGATGTACGCGGCCACGACCATTAATCCCAGTCCTGCCCCGCAGGCAGTCGCCGCAATGGAAGCGGCAGCGAGCACACTGACCGACCTCGGTCACACCGTCGAGCTACTCGACGCTCCGCCGTACGACGACGCAAGCCTCAATCGCGAATTCCTGCTGGCCTGGTTCACCTACCTGGCTTACGAAATGGACGAGGTGAAGCGTCGAACCGGTTGTGGTGACGACAAATTCGAGCGCGACACCCGGATCATGGCGGCGCTGGGAAGATCTGCAAGTGGGGTCGATTACCTCGAGGCGGTGGAGGGGCGGCATGTGCATGTGCGCGCGCTGGCCACGTATTTCGAGACGTACGACCTGCTGCTGACGCCCACGATTGCCGAGCTGCCGCCGAAGGTCGGCGCATTCGATCTAGCGAGGCCGCTGGAGCTGGCATCGGAGCTGTTGTTGCGCAGTAGAACTGCGGGGATGCTTCGACACACGGGCATCGTCGATCAAATGATCGACGACAATATTTCGTGGATTCCCTACACCCAGTTGGCCAACGTCACCGGACGTCCGGCGCTGTCGTTACCGCTTCACTGGACCCCGGACGGCCTGCCGATGGGCGCGCAGTTCACGGCACCGCTGGGCGGCGAGGGTCTGCTCGTCCAACTTGCAGCACAGTTGGAACGAGCAGCGCCCTGGTCGCACCGCTATGAGGAAATCGGCTAGTGCGTCGCGCCGAGCTGGGCTTTGCCCAGGATTCCCGACGGTCGTTGTCGCAGTTGACCATCCACGATGTCGATCACCCCGCCTGCCCACTTCGGATCGGTGTCGGCGGCCGCCTGGGGATCGGCGTGCGTATCGGTGCCTTCCTCGGCGGTCACGGTGATCGCACGCTGCAAGGCCTCTCGCACGCTCATCAGCGTCGTATCGGAATCGGCGAACACATCGGTGGCCGCGTTGCCGCGGCGCACCACCATATCGTGAGTGAGGCTGTCCACCAACGAGATCACCGTTCCGGGAGGCATCGCGGTGATAGCGGCAACAGCGCGGCCCACCAATCCGGTCGGCAACAGCGGAACGGGAATCTGGGCTCGCCGCAGCCCTGCGACGCTGCCGTAGGCCCTGAGCAGATCCGGGTAACTCATCGTTTCGGTTCCGCCGATGTCGAACGAACCCGGATGCGCTTGGCCGCCGAGCGCTCGGCCGATGATGGCCACCACATCGCCGACAGCAATCGGCTGGACCTGCTTACGCATCCACGTCGGAATCGGGGTCACCGGTATGCGCTCGGTCATTCGCCGAACCAACTCGAACGACGTCGATCCGGAACCGAGGATGATCGCGGCGCGGAGCACGGTCGCGTCGACGGAACTGTCCAGAAACACCTCCTCGACCTGGAGGCGCGAGCGCAGGTGGTCCGACAGCGGCGCGCCGTCGTCGGAGATGAGGCCGGACAGGTAGACGATCCGGCCGACACCGTTGCGTTCGGCCGCCGCGGCCATGGACTGTGCAGCGTGTCGATCCTTCTCGACGAAGTCTCCCTCGTCCATCGAGTGCACGAGATAGACGACGGCATCGACGTTCGCCGTCGCAGTATCGAAGCTGTCGTGCTCGTCGAGGTCGAAATGCACCGCGGTGACGCTTGCCCCCCAGGCGAACCGCGGCTTCTTGTTCGGGTCACGCATCGCGGCATGGACGTCGTGGCCCTGTTCGACAAGCACCGGGATCAACCGAGACCCGATGTATCCCGTTGCGCCGGTGACCAGTACTCGCATGGCATCTCTCGTTTCTGTAGACAGTGTCCATACCCGGTCGGGGCGGTCTCACTCCCCGCTGTCGTGGCGAGATGACAGACTGTCCCGGTGAACGCGCGAACCAGGAACAACGTCAGGGTCGTCGGGGCTGCCGACGGGCCCGTCGTCATGCTGGCGCACGGGTTCGGATGTGACCAGACGCTGTGGCGGTCGGTGACCGAGCTCTTGGCTCCCGAATTCCTGGTCGTCCTGTTCGACCATGTGGGTTCGGGGGCATCGGACCCGGCAGCCTGGGACGCCGAGAAGTACGCCGGCCTCGATGCCTACTCCGACGACATCATCGATATCGCCGCAGATCTCGACCTGCGCGGGGCCACGTTCGTCGGCCACTCGGTGGCGTCGATGATGGGCGTTCTCGCGGTCCCGAAGGCCCCCGAGCGATTTTCCAAACTGGTGTTGCTGACGCCTTCTCCCCGGTACATCGACGACGGCGACTATCGCGGCGGTTTCAGCGCCGAGGACATCGACGAACTGCTCGAATCATTGGACAGCAATTATCTGGGCTGGTCGGCGTCGATGGCTCCGGTCGTCGTGAACGCACCGGAACGTCCGGATCTGGAGAACATGTGGACCGCCAGCTTCTGCCGAACCGATCCGGCATGCGCCCGGGTGTTCGCCCGTGCCACCTTCTTGGCCGACAACCGAGCGGATCTGGCGTCGGTTGCTCTGCCAACTCTGATCGTCGATTGCGCGCGGGATTCGCTGGCTCCGCCTCAGGTCGGTAGGTACGTACGCGACCACATCGCCGGTGCCACGTTGACGACCATCGACGCAAGCGGGCACTGCCCGCACATCACCGAACCCGAGCGGACCGCCGAGGCGATTGCGACGTTCGTGAGATCCTCGTGATCAACGACCTCGACATCGAGGATCTGTACGAGAACGCTCCCTGCGGCTACCTGTCGGTCCTGCCTGATATGACCATCGCGAGGCTGAACGCGACACTGGCCGGTTGGCTCGGCTTCGAGGTCGACGCGTTGATCGGGACCGACTTCACCCGATTGCTCACTGCGGGCGGACGTATTCATTACGAGACGCATTTCGGTCCGATCCTGCAGATGAACGGCCAGCTCGACGGCATCGCACTGGATTTCGTGACCTCGGATCGCCGGCGGATACCGGTCTTCATGACCGCCAATGTCAAGGCCGACGACGCGGGAGTTCCGCTGTTGATCCGGATCACCGCCCTCGATGCGAGGGATCGCCGCACCTACGAACGCGAGTTGCTCGAGTCCCGCACGCGAGCGGAGCTACTGGCCAGGACGCTGCAGCGGTCGCTGTTGCCGCCCGCGCTGCTGCCTCCGTCGGGGATGACGGCCGCTGCGCACTATCACGCGGCCTCCAGTGACGAGCTGGGCGGCGACTTCTACGATCTGTTCCCGTTGTCCGAGGACCGATGGGGTTTTTTCCTCGGGGACGTGTGCGGCAAGGGCGCGGCCGCTGCAGCGGTGACCTCGTTGACGCGGTACACGCTGCGTGCGGCCGCGGTCTACGACAACGACCCAGTGGCAGTGCTGCACAATCTGGATTCGGTTCTGCGTCAAGAGTTTCGTGACAACAACGCACAGTTCTGCACTGCGGTGTTCGGAGTGCTGTGCCGGTCGGCCGGCGGATTCGAGGTGTGCATGGCCAACGGCGGCCATCCGCCTCCGTTGGTGATCCGCGCCGACGGCACCGCGCACTACGTCCACATGACCGGCGGTCAGCTGGTGGGACTGCTCCGCAACGCGCGGTTCGTATCGACCACCGTGACGTTGAATGCGGGAGATACGTTGATGCTGTACACCGATGGTCTCACCGAGGCGAGGGTGGGCCGAGGACGCTTCGACGACGAGGGCGCGCTGCTGGAGTTCGCAACCGAGCATGCCCCCACTGCTCCGGCCGCACTGATCGACAACTTGCAAACGCTGTTGAACAGCTTCGGCGACGGTCTCGTCGACGATGTCGCGCTGATGGCGCTGGGCGTTCCCCCTGCGTCGGCAGTGCCCTCTGCGTCGACAGCTCCCTCAGTCCAGGGCGGCGAGAGCTGACTCCAGGTCCGCGTGCAGGGCGAATTCCTGATCCAGCCCCATCAGCTTGATCGGACGACTGGTGGTGGGACCGTCGGCGACGACGGAGTACGCAAGTGTGTCCCCGTGGTCCTTCTGCGTCGTGGCCAGCACCGTCATCGCGGCCGAGGCCAGGAACGACACGGCCGAGAGATCTACGATCAATGCCGAGGGCGTCGATGCGACCTGTTGGTCGATCGCGGTGGCGAGGGCCGGTGCGGTCGTGACATCGAGTTCGCCGGCGACCGCGACGACGGCCACATGGCCATCGTTGCTGGACTGAATCGAGAATCCGGCGGTGTTGCTGTCGGCTGGCATCTGTACTCCTGAATCTGTACCCGTCGCGCTCGTCGGCGGGGTTGCGAACCATTCAATCAGTAGTTACTACCGGAAGGTGACCTGCGTTCCCCTGAGTGCGGGTGCGCCGAGCGTCGTCGTCCAGGACGGCACCGCGGCGGGATCGATTCCGGTGGCCCCACCGTAGACGACGGCCAAGGTCTGCTGCTCGGTGACCGACCCCGCGTAGGAGGCGGGCACGGGGGAAAACTGCGGAACCGGAAGTGCCGAAGTGTCCTGTTCCCCGGGGTTTCTCGACGGCACCTGGTACGAGCCGTCGTTGGGGGAGCCGCCGGGGTACTGCGGGAAGTACTCGCCCGCCGAGCGGTCGAGGGAGGAGTAGCAGGTCGGCCCGCGCTCCTGCTCGAACAATCGCGGTTCGTCCTGGTTCGGCAGGTACCGACCCTTCGGGTTGACCAACGGCATCGAGACATTGATGCCGGGGTACTCGTCGCCGACGCCGGTGACGATTCTGCCGCGCCGGGCACCCTCCGCGAACTGGGCGACGGTGCAGCCGACGGCCGGAGAGAACTGGGCGAGGACCTCGAGTGCTTCGCGAGAGTTCGCGGCCAGCCCGATGACATCCGCCGAGTTGGCGTCGAGGAAGTCGGCGGTCGTGCCCGAGGCCGACGTCAGCGAGGAGTACAGCGTCTCGAGGGCAGGCCGCTTCTGGACGATGGTGTTGCCGGTGGTCCGCAGGTTGTCCAAGGCATTGATCAGCTCGGGAGCCGCATCGGAGTAGGTCTGCGAGAAGTCGGCGAGTCCGCGCAGGTCCTCCTGGATTGCGGGCAACTCGGTGTCGAGCCCGGCGAAGATGCTCTCGAGTCTGTCGATCGTGAGGCCGAGTTGCTCGCCGCGACCGCTCAGACCCTGCGCCAGCGCGCCGAGAGTGTTGGCCAGGTTCTCCGGCGGCACGGCCTGGAGCAGCGGCAACAGGCCGTCGAGTACCTGTCCGACCTCGATGGCGTTGCCGCTGCGATCCTGCTTCAATACCGTGCCCTCGGTGATCGGTGCCCCGGGTCTGCCCTCCGGTAACACCAAGGCGACGTACCGCTCGCCGAACAGCGTTTTCGGTAGCAGTCGCGCGGTGGCGTTCGACGGAATCATCTCGGCCATGTCCGGTTCGATGGCCAACTCCGAGGTGACCACGCCCCCGGCCGTCGTCGCCGATCGCACTTCACCGACGATCAGGCCGCGAACTTTGACATCAGCGTTGCGGGGAAGTGCGTTGCCGACGGAATCGGTCTCGAGCGAGACGGTCACCACGTTCGCGAACGTCTTGTTGTACGAGGTGATGGACCACCCGACGAAGACGACGATGAGCACGACGAGAGTGATTCCGAGGAGTCGGTTCTGCACCGGCGAGGGGGAGCCGGTCATTGCAGAGTCGAGACGACGACAACAGCCATGCCGCGAACCTTAGTGGTACACAGCGTCACACTTACTACCGAAGATCGGTTTGTGAGATGGACCTAGCACTTCGGTCGAAGTGTGATGTGTGTCACGCCTTGTCAGGCTGCTACCAGCTGAGTGGAATGGAACCAGTCACCCCGTCCACCTTCACGCTGACGGCCGATGACGTATCGACCCGGCACGATTCCGGTGGCTCCGTGTTCGGGATGAATGAGGTACGCCGTCTGCGAGTTGGTCAGGACGCCCAGAGCGAGACCTCGAACGTCGTGGACGGGACTGGCCCATGAGCAGATGCCGCCGTCGGCAACCATGCTGTGCGGATTTCGGCCGCACTGACCGACCGCACCGGCTATTGCGAACACAGGACTCGGGCACGCCGGGAGAAACACGAGCTACTCGGGTGGCGTCGGCTCGACTCTCGACGATGTCGAAGATCGTGCGGATGCGCTGTTGAAGCGGCTTGACGAGTTCGTCGAGGCAGAAGTGCCGGAGTGTGGTCGGCCGTTCGTGCCGCGGCTATCGTCCTCGCCTGTTCAGGACACCTTTCGGGCGTGAAGACGCTCGACGAGACCGAGGGTGAACCGATCGATGTCCTCGATGGAGAAGGTCTCGTCACCAGAGATCGTGAGCGAGGGTCGGCGCAGAAAATGCTCTCCACCGACCGGGATGCTCACCAGTTCCAGGCCGCGTTGGATCCAGCGAACCGGCCGGATCGATGAGGCGACGTGATCGGCGAGGAGCAACGTTCCACCTGGACGCAGCACTCGCGACATTTCCGCGAGCGCAATGTCCGTGGCGGGGATGGCGCAGAGCGAGAACGTGCACACCACGGTGTCGAAGGATGCATCGGGAAAGTCCAGTGCGTGAGCGTCCCCGAGAGTCAGGTAAGCGTCGGGTCTGACGTCGGCGGCGCGAGTATGCGCCTGCGCGAGCATGTCCGGGCTCAGCTCGATTCCGGTCAACGATGTCCCTGCCGGGTAGTGCTCGAGATTGAGTCCCGTTCCCACTGCGACCTCGAGAACCTGGCCTCGGGCGCGACTGCAGATCCAAGACCTTGTGTCGCGGAAGAGGACTCGGTCGAGGATGGTCATGTGCTTGTCATAGCCGGCCGCTTGCTTGTCCCAAAATCGCTGCCACCGGGCGAGGCGGTGCGTTGGATCGACAACCATCGCTCAGTGCTCCCGGGCAGGCGCGATGGGTGCCGCGTCGGTGCGGGAGGCTTCGGACCCGGGGTGAGCCGCGAGATAACGCTTCTTGACCAGTTCCGATTTCTCCGCTTTGCGGGGGTTCGTCAGGTCACGGGGCAGCATGTGCCGCACGAGGCGGCGTTGCCGATTCTCTTCCATGTACGAGGCGGTGAAGAACATCGAGAGCAGGACCGCCAGGAGCACCATGGAACCACGCAACCACAGCTCACCCGGAAAGAACATGAACACGGCGTAGATGGGAAGAAACGGAACCTGGCCGCGAATCAGGTGCCGAACGACGGCGTGATCACCCGTCAGATCGTGGGCCACCCAGTCCGTCATGGTCGAGGGAAGAGTGCGGCCGAAGGCGTAGCCGACCCACTGCCACGGTGTCGGGCGGGCCCTGTGGCGGTTCATCGGGCCGGGGTCACTGTGCTCTGGCGCATCCCCAGCCGCCTCATTGCCAAGCTGCTCGGGCACCATCCGACTGCCGAGTACAGCAGTAGATTCCCGCCGACGAATGCTGTCAGGGCATGCCAGCGGCGGTTGTGCACGGAACCGGCGGCGAGGCTGGCGAGGATCATGGTGCCCGCCAGCGCGGGGACTGCGCGTTCGATACTCGGTCCGCCCGGACCGATGAGGGTGTCGGTGCATGACATGAGGTCGAGTCTCAATTCTGTGAGTGTGGTGCGGCACCACATGTATACCCCAGGGGGTAGTAATTATCACCCACTATACCCCATGGGGTACCGTGCTACGGTTCCTTCATCTTCCCGACCAGTAAGGACACACAGTGAGTTCTACGGACGTTCGAACCGACGAGAGTTCGGCCGACAGTTCGCCGCCGGACATCACCGGCGGGCCGTTGGCGCGGTTCGGTGCGCGCATGGCCGGCAATTTCACGTGGGTGGTGACCGCGTGGCTGGTGGTGATCATCGGACTGGGTGCCTTCGCGCCGTCGGTGTTCGGGTCTCTCGCCGGTGCTGGTTGGCAGGCCAACGGATCGGAGTCGGTCCAGGTTCGCGAGCTGGCTCAGGAGCATTTCGGCGGGAACTCCTCGGCGGCGATCCAGGTGGTCGTGCATTCGGACACCGAGCAGGTGTCGGATCCAGCCGTCCAGGCCGTCGTCTCCGAGGTCACCGACATTCTGGCCGGCGACTCGCGGATTTCCGAGGTGATCGCCCCGCAGCCGGGAATGTCGATCAGTCCCGACGGACGCACCGGAATCATCATCGGTGGGGCGAACGGGACCACCGACGAGATGGTCAAGGCGGTCGACGATCTCAAGGGCGAGCTGACCGGCGCCTCCACGGACTCGATCGAGGTCTACCCGACCGGAGCGTCGGCGCTGTGGAGTGATTTCAACAAGGCCAATCATGATGCGATGATCAAGGCCGAAATCATTTCCTGGCCGGTCACATTGGCGATCATGGTGCTCGCTTTCGGTTCACTCGTCGCCGCCGGACTACCGCTGCTGCTGACCCTGGCGGGCCTGGTCGCATCGGCGGGTGCCCTGGTTCTGCTGAACGAGATCACACCGATCTCGGTGTGGGCGATGAACTTTGCGCTGATGTTCGCGCTGGCTCTGGGTATCGACTACGCACTGTTCCTCGTCGTGCGGTTCCGCGACGCGCTCCGCAAGACCATCGACGCCGGCCAGATGGATGCTCGGCGGGCGGTGGCCGAAACCATGGACACCGCAGGCAAAGCCGTTGCCTTGTCCGGTCTCACGGTGCTCATCAGCCTGTCCGCCGTCCTGCTGGTACCGGCCCCCGCGGTTCGCACCATGGCCGTGGGCATCATGCTCGCGGTGATCTTCGTGCTTGCTGCCACCCTCACGTTGCTGCCCGCGGTGCTGGGCAAGCTCGGCCCCAAGGTCAATGCTGCTTCCCTGCCTTTCGCGAAGCGGCAGGAGCACCGCTCGCCTCGATTCGCCTCCTGGGGTCAGGTGCTGCACAAGTATCCGTGGCCGTTCGCCATCGGCTCGCTGCTGATTCTGGTGGCACTGACGCTTCCGGTGTTCGGCCTCAAGGTCGCCATGCCGTCGATTTCGGTGGTGCCCGAGGACGCTCCGGTGCGGCAGGGCTACGAACTGGTGCAGGCGCAGATGGGTGAGGGTGCCCCGGGCATGCTGCAGATCATCGCTCCGGCTTCGGAAGCGGAGCAGACCGCGCAGATCGCCGCGAGCGTGGACGGCGTGTCGATGGTGACGCCGCCGATGCCCGCGATGGACGGCTCCGATTACGTCATGTTGCAAGCCATTCCGGACGTCGACCCGTCTGATCCGGCACTCGCGGCCACTCTCGACACACTGCGTGCCGAGCTGCCCGAGGGCGCGATCGTCGGCGGTGCACCCGCGGAGAACCTGGACCTGCAGACGGCGTTGAACGACTATCTGCCCATCGTGGTGTCGGTCATTCTGGTGCTCGGATTCCTGTTGCTGCTGATCGCGCTGCAGGCACCGCTGATCGCGTTGCTGGGCACTGTGGTGAGTTTGCTGTCGACCGGTGCGGCGTTCGGTGTCGCGAAGCTGATCTTCCAGGACGGGCATGGCGCGTCGTTGCTCGGTTTCACCCCGCAGGGCTTCCTGAACGGCTGGGGCCCGGTGTTCTTCTTCGCGATGATTTTCGCGATTGCGATGGACTACACGGTGTTTCTGTTGTCGAGCGTCAAGGAGCACTACGAGAACACCGATGATCCGCACGGGTCGCAGGTCGACGGGATGGCGCATTCGGGGCGGGTGATCTTTGCTGCGGCAGCGGTGATGGTCGCGGTGTTCTTCTCGTTCGCGCTCGCCCAGCCGCTGCCTCCCAAGGAGATGGGAATCATTCTGGGTGTGGCCGTACTGTTGGACGCGATTTTGATCAGATTGGTCCTGCTGCCGGTACTCCTGCGCCTGACCGGTCACGCCGCGTGGTGGTCCCCCGCGTGGTTGCGTGCGGTGTTGCCGAAGATCGGCTTCTCGCACGGCTGACACTCGGACAGCTGAGACTCGGACGGCTGAGACTCGGACAGCTGACACTCGGACGGCTGAGACTCGGACGGTGGTGGGCGAGCGTGGTGTGCTCGAGCCTTCACCGTCCGTTACCCCAGGGGGTAACCTGGGGTTACTCGAACGAAGGATTGATGGACATGACCGGTGATACCGAAAGCATCGCATTGGTATTGAACCGCCTACGGCGTGCACAGGGCCAGCTGTCAGGCGTGATCGCCATGATCGAAAGTGGCCGTGACTGCAAAGACGTCGTCACCCAGCTGGCTGCGGTGTCGAAGGCGCTCGACCGGGCCGGGTTCAAGATCGTCGCCACCGG
>NZ_JBMIRQ010000021.1:0-442 GCF_049195265.1 Rhodococcus sp. MALMAid1271
GTGGTGATGAAGTTGACCGCACCCAAGATCGTGCCCAAGCCGGACAGGATCAGGCCCAGTACCCACAGGTCGGCACCGACACCGGGGGAATGCAGTGCGCTCGTCAGTGGGGTGTAAGCGGTCCATCCGAAGTCCGCGGCACCTCCCGGGGTGATGAACCCGGCGAGCACGATCAGCGATCCGAACACGTACAGCCAGTACGCGAACGCGTTGAGCCGCGGGAACGCGACATCGGGTGCCCCGATCTGCAGCGGCAGAATGTAATTGGCGAATCCATATGCGACCGGGACTGCGTAGAGCAGCAGCATGATCGTGCCGTGCATGGTGAACAGCTGGTTGTACTGCTCGTTGGACAGGAACTGCAACCCCGGTACGGCGAGTTCGGTGCGCATGAGCAGCGCCATCAACCCGCCGATGAGGAACAATCCGAACGAGGTGACCA
>NZ_JBMIRQ010000022.1:0-204 GCF_049195265.1 Rhodococcus sp. MALMAid1271
TGGTCCGTGTTCTCCAAGAAGCGCGGCCTGAACAAGAAAGCCGGCCCGCCCGTCCACGACGACCTCGTCGACCGCCAATTCACCGCACAGGAACGCAACCAGATCTGGCTGACCGACATCACCGAGCACCGTACCGACGAGGGCAAGCTCTACCTCTGCGCCATCAAAGACCTGTACTCGAACAAGATCGTCGGATACTCGATC
>NZ_JBMIRQ010000024.1:0-4043 GCF_049195265.1 Rhodococcus sp. MALMAid1271
AAGATGTATCTGGTCACCTCGTTCGGATTGTTCCTCATCGGCGGGTTGATGGCGCTGCTCATGCGCACCGAACTCGCCGTACCGGGGTTGCAGTTCCTGTCCAACGAGCAGTACAACCAGCTGTTCACCATGCACGGCACGATCATGCTGTTGCTCTACGCCGTCCCGGTGGCGTACGGATTCGCCAATTACATTCTGCCGCTTCAGATCGGGGCACCCGACGTCGCGTTCCCGCGGCTCAACGCGTTCGCGTACTGGCTGTATGTGTTCGGATCGCTGATCGTGCTCGCCGGGTTCATCACCCCGGGAGGTGCCGCGGACTTCGGATGGACCGCCTACACCCCACTGACGAGCGCACTGCATTCCCCCGGTGTCGGTGCCGACCTGTGGGTACTGGGCCTGATTCTGTCGGGCTTGGGCACGATCTTGGGTGCGGTCAACTTCATCACCACCGTGGTGTGTCTGCGCGCACCCGGCATGACGATGTTCCGGATGCCGGTCTTCACCTGGAACATGCTCGTGACCTCGGTGCTGGTGCTGCTGGCGTTTCCGACCTTCGCGGCCGCGTTGGCCGGGCTGGCCTTCGATCGACACTTCGGTGGTCACGTGTTCGACCCGGCGACCGGGGGAGCGGTGCTCTGGCAGCACCTGTTCTGGTTCTTCGGCCATCCCGAGGTCTACATCGTCGCGCTCCCGTTCTTCGGCATCGTCTCCGAAATCTTTCCGGTCTTCAGCCGCAAACCCATCTTCGGCTACAAGGGTCTGATCTTCGCTACCCTCGGCATCGCAGCGCTCTCGATCACGGTGTGGGCGCACCACATGTACGCCACCGGAGCTGTTCTGCTGCCGTTCTTTTCGTTCATGTCCTTCCTCATCGCCGTGCCGACCGGGGTGAAGTTGTTCAACTGGATCGGCACCATGTGGCGAGGACAGGTCACCCTGGAAACCCCGATGCTGTTCAGCATCGGATTTCTGATCACATTCCTGTTCGGCGGACTGACCGGTGTGCTGCTGGCCAGCCCCCCGATCGATTTCCACGTCACCGACACCTACTTCGTGGTGGCGCACTTCCACTACGTACTGTTCGGGACCATTGTTTTCGCCACCTACGCCGGGGTGTACTTCTGGTTTCCCAAGATCACCGGACGCATGCTCGACGAACGCCTCGGCAAGTGGCACTTCTGGACGACGTTCGTCGGGTTCCACATGACGTTCCTGGTGCAGCACTGGCTCGGCAACGAAGGGATGCCGCGCCGCTACGCCGACTACCTGCCCTCGGACGGATTCACCACCTTGAACCTGATCTCCTCGATCGGAGCGTTCATTCTCGGGCTGTCCACGCTGCCGTTCGTGTGGAATGTGTTCAAGTCCTACCGATACGGCGAGGTCGCCACCGTCGACGATCCGTGGGGCTACGGCAACTCTCTCGAATGGGCCACCACCTGCCCACCGCCCCGCCACAATTTCACCGAAATACCTCGTATCCGTTCCGAGCGGCCGGCGTTCGAGCTGCACTACCCTCATATGGTCGAACGCATGCGCACCGAAGCCCACGTCGGGTTGACGGGCCACACCGCCGCTGTGCGGGCACCCTCTGAAGTGATCGCCGACGGCGTCGAAGAGGGCACCGCCAGCGGGACCTCAGGGGAGAGACGGTGACGAGCGCGCGGAGACGGCGCTCGACAGGTGCCGCTGTCCTGGTACCGGGACGGGTGTCGTACGCGATCGCGGTCGCCATGGGGTTCTACGTGCTCGCGCTGATCGTGCTGTTCACCTTCCTCGTCCCTCGACTCTCACCCGGGTCGGCGACCGCTGTCACCGCTGCCGTGGTGGCCGGCTTCGCGGTGCTGCTGATGGCGGCGATGATGTTCGCAGCCCGCACACCGCTGCATCCTGCAGCGGTATCCGTGGTCCGGGACGCCGCGGCGGACCGGGAGGACGACATCGTCGAGGGGTGGGCGGTGGTCCTGGGCACCGACATCGATTCACGGCGGGTGGAACTGGAAGTGACGGTGCCCGGGTCCGGAACGTACCGGTGCGATGTGCGTGCAGAACGGTCGACCGTCCGCGCACTGGTGATCGGTGCCACCATTTCGGTGTGGGTCGATCCGCATCATCGCCGGTCGTTGACCTTGGTCGGGGTCGGGGTCGGTCCGAGCATCGACGACGACACGTACGGGAACGGGCGTCGCTGATCGAGCTACCTCGCCTGCACCCCGCGGCGGCGAAAGCCGCTCCAGGGTTGCAGACGTCGATCACAACTACCCTCGACTGCCCGCTGGACGGGTGGCTGTGTCGGTGACCGACGTGAGTGTGCCTGCGCGACATCGATTTTCCCGTGACGGAGTCCCCGCTTGCTGGCGATGGCAAGTGTGGTCGTGGTGTTGCACCTGGCCGGGTGGGGACTGTGCGTTCACTACGATGCGGGTCTGCGCATGCGCGGTCTGTGCCGCGACGTGCGAGACCACGAAGACCGGGACCGCGAGGTGCGAGACCACGAAGAAAGACGACTCGGGTCGCAGCCCTGGCAGGATCAGGGCTGCGGACCGCGATCTACTTCTTGGAGAACATGCGGGAGAACAATCCCGGTGACTTCGGATCGGAGTCGTGCCCCTTGCAGCGATTGGACGCCGGAACGCCCCGCATCACCTGATCGACGTGTTGACCGCATCCCGCCCACGTCGTTTTTCCGCACTTCTTGCACGTGACAGCCCTGCACATGAGTCTCTCCTTCGGTCGATGAATCACTTTCAATATACCCTATGGGGTATCTTTTTCCGGGTGTCGGGGATGATCGGTCATCGCGGCGGGGGTCCGCCCAAGTGGGCGACGTCGTAGACGAACTGTTCGGGGACCGCGCTGGTCCACGGTCGCAGGCCGAGTGCGGTCTTGATGCCGATCAGGGCCTGTGCGATGGGTGGGCAGCGGCGACACTGGCGCAGGTGTGTATCGATGCGGGCCGAGGCGTCGACATCGAGACGCCCGTCCAGGTAGTCCGATGCCGCGGCGAGTGTGCGCCGGCATGCCTGGGAGTCGTTTTGCGGATGTGTGGGACCGTTGTCGAGGGCGCGCAGCAGCTTGACCCGTGCGCGGTGGATGCGCTTGTACACCGCTGCGGTGGTGAGCGCGCCGACCGCGCCGATCTGTGTCGCTGTCCAGCCCTCGCCGTCGTGCAATGCCAGGACCATTCGATCCTCGACGGTCAACGTCGCCAGCGCCGCTCGCACCGTGGATCGATCGCTGAGCGCCTGCACGACCGTCTCGGGGTGCTCGAGGTTGCTGATCGGTACATCGATGTCGCCCGTGCCCGATGGTTCTGTGCGCTGAGTCTCCGCGCGTGCGGCCACATCGCGGGCACGGTTGATCGTGATCCGGTAGAGCCACGTCGTGAGAGCCGATTCGGATCGAAATGTTCTCCGGTTGCGCCACGCGCGTTCGAGGACGTCCTGCACCAGATCGTCGGTATCGGCCGGTGATCGTGTCATCGCGGCTGCGAAGCGACGAAGAGTCGTGCCCTGGTCGATCAGATCGCGCGCGAAGCGCTCGTCGTATGCCGCGCTGTCGGGATCGGGATCGGGATCGGGGTCGGAGTCGAGGTCGAGGTCGGGGCTGGGCTGTTCGCGCGATGATCCACCGATTGGTCCACTTCGGCGTTCTCGCCCGTCCAACAGTGAAAGTCCCTCTACAGAACTGGAATCATCATGTCGTTCGTCGAATTCATGCGCAGTACTGCCGGACGCGCACTGCGCATCGTGGTGGGAGTCGCTCTGATCGTGGTCGCCGTCGTGCTCGGCGGTGTCGGGGGCATCGTGGTGGGAGTGATCGGCGGTGTGTTCGTGCTGACCGGGGTGATCAACGTGTGTCTGCTCGGCCCGTTGTTCTCCGTCGATCTTCGAGGTCGGCCCAAGACGTCCTGAACGGGGTGCGCGGGCGGGCAGCTCAGAAATGGGGGATCACCTTGAACGCGGTGTACCCGTCGCTGCTCTGGGCCAATGCGACACCGTTCGAGGTCACTGCTGTCGGTGCGGCACTCGGTGATGTGC
>NZ_JBMIRQ010000034.1:0-24642 GCF_049195265.1 Rhodococcus sp. MALMAid1271
TGTGGGACACTTTCACTGGAAGTGCCTTTCCTGAGCTGGTGGATTTGTTGCGTGAGAACTCAAATCATCCCAGTTCAGGGGGCACTTTCTTCAGTTAGACACTCCGGTCAATGGAAGTTCTATCGGTGGATTCAGGCTAAGAACATGCTCACCGAGTCCGCGAAATTGTCTGCCCACCCACCGACCTGAGCAGAGGATACGCCCGACACATCTCGCTCCAGCAAACCGTCGGCCGCGTTTGTGGCTTGCCCCTTCAGTTCGTACACCCACATGATCAACATGATCGCCGAACCCACATGAACCAGCGCGGCCGCAATCAACGAGCCGAAGGACAGCCAGATGCTCGTCGGCGGACCGTCGAGGTCTACGCGCGCCGCAGGCGATACCCCGCCGTAAGCGGGTTGCGGCGCACTCGTTGCGAACGGATCACCCACCGGCTGCGCCGGTAAACCGAATGGATCCGAACCGCGTGGAGGGTTCTGCGAAAAGTCGCGAGACGAACCGGAATCAGGAGGGAAGAACGTCACGATAGTGCCTTTCGAAGTGGACTGGAGGACGAAACTCAGATCAAAAAACTCCGTGCTCGGCCAAAACCCACCGAATCGGATCGACGCATCGGAATGGCGCTATACCCCGCGAATGAACGTTCTCGCCTACTGGCGAGTCGCCCAGCGCTGACACAGTGAAAAAACGCACAGGAACCGAATTTCCGTCGCCACGATTCTCGACTGCGGCGACAAGCGGGCCGGAATGCAACTTCAAAAGCAGGCTGCGAGCCTCGTGGTGCAGTAGCTGTCCATCATTCTCGTCGTACCTCTCGCCATTCATACTCGGATCCCGTAGGAACGCAGCACCGGGGTTCGACATGATCTGGCTCCACTCCGTCCCGTCAACCTTCCGAAGCGCCTGCAGCGCATCAAATTTGGAAAGAATGATTGCAAGCTTAGGGTTGCCGTTACCAATTCTCATCAACAGGCGGCTCAGTACAGTCTTTGGCTCTCCGCCGACTAACTGTTGACTCGGGATGAGATCCTGCAGCTGGTCCTTGACTTCTTGGACCTTCAGTGGATCGAACATGAAGAAAACACCGTCGGCATGAGCGAAGAAGTTGAGATGCACAGCATCGATTGCGGTGGACTCCAAGTCCTCGCCGGCAACGTCTCGAATGACGAGGTAACGACGAATTCCGTTCCAGGTACCCATCCCGAAGATGAGCGGCGTACGTTGATAGGAGCCTTCCATATCCGCTTTGTTGGTCGCAGGCATCAGACCACGTTCTTCGAACAGTGGCTTTTCATAATTTTCCTGATAAACCGATTGCGTGTCCATTGTCGAATAGTCGAACGAGGAACCCAGCCGCTCGGCGAGCTGTTCCAACTGCTTGACTACTACGGCAATGTACAAGCTCTTACCGGTGAATCGGGCTCCCGCCATGGCGACGCACGTTGCTTGAGCCTGTCGCCAACCTTCTGGGTAGAGGTAGTGGCACTCGGAGCAGACTTCTGGCGTCGCTTCGCTGCAAGTGGGACATGACGCCCCCGAGGGCGGTTGCCAGCCCTTCTTCGCATTCGCAGGCTGCCGCAATTGCAATATCGGCCCACTACTTACGGGCCCGCCGGTGTATGCCGAAGCGGCTGGATCTGGAATGGATTCGCAGCGTCCAGACACGCACATCCAGACGAAGTTCGTTGGATCAACCGTAGTGAAGCAGCGCGGGCATTTCGTCATCGAACGACCGCCTGCGCGCCACCGACACCATTGGGCACAGCACTTCTCACCAAGGACCGGACGGTTACCGCCAACGACTCACGCGATGACGAAAGATGAACTGCTGCTCGAATTCCCGCAGACGGGGGTTGTACCACTGTGATGTCGTCCGCCCATCTCGGGTCGATACTCTCGGTTTCGGACATGATGGCGACGAAATGCTGGTTTGCAGGACCGTACGACGTATCCGCTGGAACCCCGTCCGTAATTACGAACGTCGATGTTGCCCCGGGCCGGCCACTATTCGGAACCGATGAACTACGAAATCCGGCAACGAGCAAAGCCTGATGCAGTTCGTGCACTACCGTCGAACCGAGATCGCGCAGAGATTCGACTTCGATCCATCTTGGTGTGTCGCCAACCATGCAAATACGGGGATTTTTCTGCGGCGAAACAACCGTTGCGATACCGGCAATAATGTTGCACACTTCTTCGATGCTGCCGTCCCTCAGCGCTGCAAGCATGGATGCGGAGGAATCGACCGCAATATCGAGGCCAACTTGCACTGACTCCGGAAGCTGATCGACACCGAGAGCTAGTCTCGTCACACTGCGAGAGATGTTTCCTACCGGTCCCAGATCCAAATCCGGCTCCGAACGAAGAGCCGACACAGCGACTCCGTCGAGCGCGGAATCGAGAGAGGCAACGTCGACGTGCGTTTCACCTGACACGTCGATCGGACCGATCACAGCTCGATCTGGATCAGGATCGGAACGATCTTCGACTGTCAGCGACAGATGCAACGATGTTCCAGGCGCAAATTCAGTCGCCGAGCCAGCCGGAGTGACGCGAAGGACAGTCAATCTATCGATTCGGGGTAACACCATCAACCCGACAGTCGGCCGCACTGCACGAGGATCCGGCGATCCATCGGTCAGTGCGTGCATGTCGGCACCACCGGCACTTCCGGAAACAGTCAGCGACACCACCACGGGTTTGCGTGGGAATACAGCACGCCCAGTGCCTTCGAGTACGTACGTAGGCATCAGTACTTTCCTTCCGCGTTCGAGTTTCTGCGAGCGTCGGCATTGATCATGGTTTCCCTCGAAGTCTCGAGATAAGGCCGGCAGCGCCGAGCCCTCTTTCGTCCAGCCACTTTTTTGAGAACTTCCGATACTGCCCGAAAACCTTGTCCGCATCTCGGCCGTATGTTTCCGACACTCGCTTGCGATAGCCCACTTCAACACCGTCTGAGTCCGTCGGGCCACGGTAGGATTTGTCCTCGACCAGGAGGTCGACGACTGCGTCCAGAAGCGAGACCGGGCGGTCTTCGACGTCCTCGGTCAGTGAACACAAAAATCGCTCGGCCGGCATTGCTGCTTTCTTCTCCGGAGCCTCGTCACTCCCCAGCACAGCCGACTCGACCAACCATTCGACCTTTAAGTCCTCGGACCGAACCCAGGTGGCGAATTCCTTGACAAGCGCTGCCCTATCAGTCACTTCGGCTGCGCGAACAACGACTTTCGCGGCCTCCGGGACGGGCGCGTTGCCACCCGCATTCAGCATCTGAACCATGCTCAGCGCGGCTAGTGTCCGTACCACGTCAGGAGTTAGGTTCGCGGCGCCGAACTTCAGAACCTCCACGATCAGAGGCATCAAAGCTCGGTCTTGCAATTGCTGGCGCGTCTGGCTTTCCATTGCGGGCCAGCCTGGCCTCAAGCGAATCGAAGACAGGGCCACGGCTAAGTCGTCACGCGGGACGAGTTGAGCAAGGGGGCGTGCATAACTGATCCGATTGCCCTCCTCCACTGCCAAAGCCAAAGCGCGGATGCTGTCGCTCCAAGGTTCGAGTGCGAGGCTGGGGAGCAAGTATCGAGGTGGAATCGATCCCGGATAAGCACTGATCAAGCGGCTGAGCGCATCGACGTCCAACCGGGCCGCAAACACGGTGCCGAGATCAGGAGGCACGACCGCTTGGTTGTCAGATTGGTGAAGGACTCGCCATAAGACGAGCAGGTTGAAGTCGGACCACCTCGCACCCTCGATTGGATCGCCCATCTTCCAAGCAGCAAGTTCGGCTGCAAGAATAGTCAACGGCGAGGGGCCATCGCTGGATGGGTCGAGAAGGCTTCGATGCTGCGGTGGCACCAAATTGACCGGCAGTGACCATTCGAGAACCTGATGGGGCAACCTTCGACCGATCACACCACGCTGAAGGACCTCGGTGAAAGAGAGCAGCCTCCAGACCAGCTGTTCAGAGGTGCGCTCGCTCAATCTACCGAACTCGACGCAGAAACGGGGACCCAGCTCTGGGTCGGAAAGAACACGTACGACCAGCTTGTCGACGATGTCCTCGCATGACTCGAAAGGCGAGGGCGGGCGCGCGGCTGCCAGTGCGAATGTAGATTCTACGATGGGGGCGGCTGAATTTTGGTAGCCCCTACCGACACAGGAGGCCCGGAATAAAAGATCTATTGCACGCAGCGAGTACAAAGCTTCGTCCAAGGAAACCTCGTTCGCACTGCGCGATTTTTCGAGCAAATTCGAAACGAATAGTTCGACCGCTGCAGACAATCGTTGCGGCATCCATCCGGACCGCGGTGGAACAGCCGGAAACGGAACCCCTCCAGGCTGCAGCAACCACCTCGAATCGCTCAACGATCGCTCGATGTAAGCAGCCATGATCAGTTCGGCCGCGACCGAGTACCGCCCGTCGCGATCAGGCCGAACTGACCGGAGCTGAATCCAGCTGTCCGAAGCCGTCGTTCCGAGAGTGCGGTCGATCAGATCCGACGCAGGACCTACGAGAGCTGCTCGCGCCCTCAATCGTTCCGGCGCATAGCGTGCAATGACTGCCGCGGCTTCGTCGCCGACGTCGTCGTGTAGTTCTGGTGTGTCGGCAACCGCGAGCGCCAATGAAAGCGTCGCGTGCAGACTTGAATCTCCGAGTTCTTCCGACACCCGATCAAGCGCGGCCAAAACAATGTGCGCTGTCTCGGGTTCGATCAAGATTCCTTGCGCGATCACGGACCATTCGGTCACTGCAACAGTAGATCCCGCCTCCGTTCGATGTGCAGCACCACCGAGATCACCCATCGATGGCATCTCGTTCTCCGACAGCACGACAATTCCGTCGGTCGAGACCATCGACGGAAGGTCGGCGGTAGGTATAGCGATGAGGTGAACACCGCGACCCATCGTGGTCGCAACCCCGCTTGCTCGATCGAATGTCGACCAGTGAAGTGTGCGGGCGGTGCCGGGCGACGTCAGATGACTCACTGCGCCGATCCACAGCGCAGCGGAATCCGGTGTATCGGTAGCCAAGACCACCGGAGCGCCCCCATCGAGTGCAGCCGCCGCTGCATCGAGAAGGACACTGAGAATGCCCAGTCGCCAAGTATCCGGGTCACACAAGAAGTCGATGACCGACTCACGTGAGACCGACCTCGCGGCACGCGGAAGAGTGGCCGATTTGAGCACGGCGCTCGCTACTTCGCCTGCTCCGTAGGGCACCAGCCAATCCGCCGACCGCCATAGCTCGATGGGCCGAAGAGCAATGTCGGTGGCTTCTACATTTCGATCGAGCACGGTGTGTGCAAAGACATTTCCAGGACGACCCGATCCATCGGCACCGGCGGGCACTGTGTGCCAGTATCCGGCGCGCCCGTTGTCCAAGCTTGTGTACATCAGTCGGCGCGGAAAGTTCTCGACGTCCTCCGGTGTCGGAAACTGTGGTAACGGAGAGACAAGATCGAAGGTTGTGTTCACCCAGTACCGAAGAGCTTCGGATTCGACATCGGACAGCGATCCGGATGTCTCCTTCACCTGCCAACCACCGCTGATTCCGGTGCCGTCGTCGAAAGAAGAATACGTCAGTTGTGCGAATCGACTCGACGATGGCCGCGTAGCGGCGGTGACCGATTGCGATACCGAATCGCCCGAAGTTGTCGCGCCGATCTGGTTCGTCACGTCGAAAGGCCGCGGCGGAGTCGTCATCGGCGGCGGCCGTGCTGGAGCGTCAACTTCGCAACCGGCGGATCCAACAAAGCGAAGGTGGCCAGTCTGGCAGCAGGCATGGCGGCGAACAATCGAACGAACCCAACTCTGTCTTTTACGTCTGCTCGAAATTGCAGACCATCCGCGCGGGTCGAAAGTTTAGGCAAGACGAATTGCTTTGCACCACCAGCAGTCTCGTTGTTGCTCGCGAAAACCTCCAACGCCACACCGTCACGCGCGTTCAATGGCAATCGTTCCTCGTTGTGAATCAGAACGAAGGGCGGAGATCCTTGGACGTCTGTCTCTGCCACAACGCTGATTGTCATCGACGTTGGTTTACCCGTGACGTTCCGTGAAATATTGGCATCGTAAAACACTCGGAGCAGTCCTGGGTAGTCCACCGTCACCGGTTGACCGTGAATTCGCTCGCCTGAGGCGAACGCCACGGGAATCAGATGGAGCGAACAGCCGGCTTTCGGTAAGGCGTGGGCAAAGTGCAGACCTCCGAAACGCTCATACATGCCCGATGAGATTTCGATCGGATGACCACCCATTCCCTGTTCGGCCGACTGGCCTCGTGCGCCGACGTGAACCAGAACAGCCGCCGCGCCCGCAGGCCACGCGAAAGTGAGAATCTGTTTGTTCACTCGCTCGACCACTTGGGCATGTTCGATAACGCCCGTCCGGGTTGCCGAGATGGTCGCTCCAACTTGCACTTTGTCGCCCAAGAACGTAACAGCGGTGAAGTAGGCCCGGTTCCAACCACGCGGCCACGGAACATTCGTCATCATGCTCGGTTGTCCGGCTCCGCCCCCTACGATCGGGTGTGAGAGCTTGTTGTCCACCGCCAATCCCGTGGACGCAAGGGCCGCCTCAGGCAAGGAAGCACTGTCCGCTCCTGCGTTCGGTCCACCGACAGTTCGGTAGATCGCAACCCGTCCACCTGCCGGCGCGGTCCACGTCAGATCGAACTGAGGGTCGTCGTCTCCGCCGTGTACCTGAACGGCCAGGTCGGAAATCTTGGCGAGTACCGCGGAGACCAACAACTCGGTCTGGCTGTGAGCCGAAAGCCTGGTGGTTCCGTCGACAGTGGCCTCGGCTCGCACTCGATACAGGTAGCGTTTTCCGCGTTCTGCCGATCGGTCGACAAAGCCGCCAAGATTGGGCTCACCGGCAGAGATTCGATACTGCGGGTCGTCGCCACCGAAGGCCGCCCGCTCGATGGGAATTCGGTAGACCTGGACCGCCGACGTCCCCTCGAAAGCAGTCCATTCGCCGATCACCCGTCCCTCATCCTCGCGGATCTGAACATCTCGCACCGGACTCACGACGGCAGTCTGTGCATGTAATACCGCTTGCCCTCCCGTAGCGTCGTCCACATCGAAACCAACGTTGGCCCAGACCTGAACGAACCGCACCGCGGCATCCGGTTCACGAGAATCGGATACCTTGGTGTCGATCGTAGCGCCGATGTAGTCCGCTCCTTCTGGTGTGTAAGAAGGGAATTCGCTCTTGGACACCAGGCGGTACACCACCACGTCTCCATCATCGGCGTCGTACGCCGGCCAACTGAAAACGGTCCGTTCGCCAGTGTTGTTCGCTTTGATGGGATGGACCGTCACTGGTACCGATGAATAGTCGAATTCTTCGAAGTCTTCGTTCGTGAGGTCCAAGAACGTTCCGACCGGTGCGGCGGTTCGTCGAGTCCGGCCACCTTCTGCCGACGTCCTTTCGGTCGATGTACTGACAGCAATATCTGCCGGATCATCCACGGTGGCTGATCTCGCAGTATCGGCTCGTGCAGGCGGTTCTGTCTCCCCCACAAAATCGGCAAGCACCTTGGCGATCTCAGGTGCCAGAACCCGCTGTGATTGCGGCAGCATCCTCTCGATCGCGCCCGCAGATGTCTGCTTCGATCGCAGAATCTGGTTGAGTGTTGATTCTTTGAGTGCGGCGACGTCGTCACGTCCATGCGCAATGGCATTGCGGCGCCACATCTTCAGCGCGTCGAGTGCAGTTGCCGGCACCGCCGTAGACTGACCTGAGTTCCCTTCCGGTGCACTAGACACTGGCACCACCGAACCCTGAGCGGGAATTTCCACAGGCAACATCAGTTCGTCGGGCAACTGCGCGACAGGATCGAACACTCCCATCTTTACCTGATGGAGCAACCATTCCAGGGTCTTTCGCCACGACTCGATCCCTTCCTCGCCGAGGTCGTACGGGACTCCGTTCGCGACAGCAATGGAGTTCAGCGATTGAGCGGACGGAGTTCGGTGTCCGCGCGCGTCCGACTGCTGTTTCCAGTGCAACAACGTTTCGAGTCGTCGCTGAGTCTTCAATGCAGTCATCGACTACCTCCGCACAGTGCATGAAATCAGAAAACATAGGTTCCGGACCCAGGTGGCTCCGATGTTGGGTGAGTGGGGCCCGGGTCCGGAGACCCTGTCGGCTCCTCCCGCAGGATCCCGAAAGGATCTGCCTCAGAGGTTGTCGTGGTCGTTTCGTTCGAGTAGTCGAACGCCCACCCACCGCTCCCTTCCCCGGATCCCGCTTCACAGAACCGGAACTGAAACTCGGGAATCGCATCGCTGAGTTGCGTCAGGATTGCGAGCGCGCCGAGACCGTTCTTCACGGAGTTGCGAACGTTGGTCGTGACCCGCGCATCTCCGGCAGCAGTCGCGGTGTCCGAGAACAATTCGTCGTCGAAGTACTGAACACCCTGTTCGCCGGACTCCAGTCCCGCCATGAACTCGAGAATCGGAACCTGTTGGCGCATTCCGTCGGCAACAGTCTCGACGTGATCCACAAGTGATCTACCCACCTCGGATTCGGGGGTGACGAGAGTGGAGAGAACGCGCTGCCATAGCGCGTCCGAACCAGTTACCGTCAGTTCTCCGCGAGCCAACCGACTCGACCAGATGTCCAGTGCCGATCCGGAATCCTGACCTTCCTCTGCGAACAGAAGTTTGGGATTTTCGCGGATGTCCTGACCCAACGCACCCAATCGTGCGCCCGCTCCACGAATCAACTCGGTCCAGACCGGCGTGAGCCAGCCCACCGAGAACAGATCCCGCCGTACCTGCAAGCCGGCATCGGCCACCGAATTGGCTGACGGGCTTGCCCACCCCACCTTGGTACTGAGCGGCAATCCGAAGCCGATCAACGGACGCGACGAAGCGGCCGACGATTCCGGACCGAACGGCTCGCGTAGCAGAGTGCCGATGGATTTGCTCCATGCGAGATACTGGCCGTACCCAGCACTCAGTCGGTTCAGATCACGCATCGCGGTTCGAAGATTCAACTTGTCGGCCCCAGCTTGTGCTGAATCCGATTGCCGTCTCGCCATCTCCTGGAACAGTTCTCGTTGACCGCGCATAAACGTCACCATCGAAACAACCACCCACGCTAAGACTGCGCCGATCATCAGGCCTGCTCCCCAGACCGCAGCAAGGACCTTGAAGCCAACGGCGACACCGAGTCCGACGATGACGACCACCAATACGCCGGCGAATATGTTCATGAGTAGGGCCAGCTTGCGTTGACGCCTTCCCACGTCGCCGGACATGTCCTGTGCGTCCTGCCGGGCCTTGTCTCGGGCCATGATCTCACGTATCTCGATTACGAGACGCGTGATCGAATCAACCATGATCTTGCCGACCTGAGACCCGTAACTTCGGCCGTAAGTTGATGCCCACGCGTGCAATTCGGTCATGGCCGCACGGGCTTCAACACCCACCCGCGGATCGCTTTCGGCCCCCCGCAGCCGCTGAAGTAATTCAACAATCGCGTGGACGTCGTTTGCCGACACCGATTCGATGCCCACGATAGCGGCAACAGAACTGGGAACCACGAAAGTATCCCGTTCCGAAGGGACGCAGTCCGAGACTGTTCTCAGCACCCCTCGGTTCGATCCCACCTGAATCGGTGGTAATCCGTCCGCTCGTTCTCCGCCATCAGCCAGAGTCATCGCACCATTGGCGTAATCCCTCCACAGCTCCGAAAGATCGGCGCGCGCTTCGTGCTCGTAGCGCTCGCCGGGCTCGGCCAATACTTCGCTGATCTGTTCCGCCGCAGCGTTCAGATCCGCCATATTCGCGGGAGTGCCGTCTGCCTTGTAGCCGTTGAAAACCACCGCATAAGACGACTCGGCTGAGCCGTAGACAGTCGAATGGACGGCACTGGCAACAGCGGACGACGTTCGCCGCACCAGGCCTGCGTACCACTCTGAAGGAGCGTTTCGGAGAGAGGCAATCATGAAGCCGAAGAACATCTTGATTGCCTGCAGAATGCCGATCGACTTCGCGACGACTTTGCCAGGGACCACGCGGTCGCCTCGCAGCACGGCCCGGTGTTTCGTCCACAGGGCCTCGGCCATCTGTCGTGCGGCGCGAGGTGAATCGTCGATGTACGACACGGACATCCCGCGCTGCCG
This sequence comes from Rhodococcus sp. MALMAid1271, assembly GCF_049195265.1. Classification (NCBI taxonomy): domain Bacteria; kingdom Bacillati; phylum Actinomycetota; class Actinomycetes; order Mycobacteriales; family Nocardiaceae; genus Rhodococcus; species Rhodococcus sp. MALMAid1271. The sequence continues at coordinate 10,139 of NZ_JBMIRQ010000034.1, forward strand.
CGGCAAGGGAAGCGCGGCCGAGGAATCGAACACCTGGCGGCGCAACTCGTTCTCGGCAGTGGTCGCATCGAACCGGCGATAGAAGGATCGAACAACCCGCAATACCGGCCCGGGCGGTGGCGATGCTCCATCGATCGGTGAATGTTCGATATCAGCCCACATACCAAGCGCGCTGGAGATCGCTGGTGCCGCATGGCGCCCAATGACAACTTGGTCATCAGTCTCGGGCAGCAACACATGTCCGCTACCTGGACCACGTGAATCCTCCGGTGCAATCAAAAGGTTGTGCCAGCCTTCGACGACGGCCGATCTCACCCTCGGACCGCCACGACGGGCCAGAATGAGACGCACGCGGGTCACGGCAGCGCCCCCGGAGGACGACTCAAGGAGCTCGCTCAGCTCCTGATGCGTAACGGCACTGGGGACGTCGGCAGCACCGAAAAGCGGAACCAGCACTCCGAGCCGAATGTGCGCATAACTACTGGCGGCCAGGACAGTTTGCAGAGCGGTTCGGAGACGCCTGCCACCGACGACGTGTGTTGCCAGAGCCGCCGAGCGGTTGACGTCGTGCTCGTACACCCACAGAAAGGGATCGATCAATCCCGCCGCCGACAGGTCCTGCAGGACATCCAGAACGCCCTCCGCCGTGCCCTTTCGGACGAGAAGCACTGTCAGGTTGTCCATATCAGAACGTTCCCCCCTCTGGCATCGAGATGCTCACCGCTCCCAACCCACCGCTTCCTGCTGAAGCGCCGAAGACATCGTTCGGGTTGAGCACTGCACGTTCGGCAGAGTCCTTCGCCTTCTCGACCACGTTGATGAGTTCTGTTGTTGCCCAAAGCACATCGGGTGCGAGATCACGGAAGATAGGCGTTTCAGAAGCCAGTTGACGCGATTTGATGATCGAGAACTGCCCGCCTCCCCGTGCACCGTTCACACCAGCTTCGACGAAATGATTGCTTGCAAGGTCTCGAACCGTCCTCAACCATCCAAGCGCCGCGGTTGCCCTTCCTTCCACATCGGTCGCCTCGACGGCCGCAGCGATGCGGGACGGTTTACCGCCCTCGGTGACGCCAGTGGCGAGCCACGGAACGAGCAATGCCGTCGCCGACGCATCCAAAAGGCCTTTGGCGGGATCATCGGACGTGGAGTCGTACAGACCCCGCAGGACGTGATACGGCAGCAGCGAACTCATGGCCGGCGACTGGTGAGACTGAGCGAAGGCCACCAGAATGCTTTCCATAACGGCCGGCAGCCAGTCGTAGCTAGCAACGAACCGACGGGGAGGAGTGAGCAACGGATAGGGGAAGTTCAGCCATCGGGACTGCGCCGCATCCCAAATCTGAACCGGCTGGTCGAACGGCGCATCCGGAATCTGGATGCGGCCGACCATTTGCCCGAGGAACCAGCCGGCCGTCATGGTTCGACGTTCCTCGTCCGCCATCGGTAGAGCCGCATCGAGCGGGCGGGCCCGTCGATAGCGCCAGAACGACTCTCGCCCTTGCTCCGATGTTTGCGCCCATTGCTCTGCAACAGGCTTGAGAACAGACGAGAAGGCGAGAGGCGAGTAGTTCGGGTAGGACCCGAAGATGTCGATCTTGGTGAGCCCGGACTCGTCGGTGAGCGACGATTGGAAGTTTTCCTTGGTGGCCTGGTCGATGCGCGGGTTCGACTCCAGAATTCGCTTGAGGTCCTCCTCCAACGAGATGCCGCCGAATGGGATGGCCGAGTACTTGTAGCGGTACTCGAGCTGCGCTCCGTTGTGCAACACGCGCAAGGCTTCATCGCTGACGGTGGCAAGCGGTCGCGCAAGGGACAGTGCTTCCGCGAACTTCACCGCGATCGAGCTGCGCCGCTGCGCCAGTTCTGATTCCGGAGCATCGACGCCCTGCACATAGTCTCTGAGCGACACTCGAACGAAACGATCGAAAGATTCACCAGGACGAGCAACGAACTGGCGCGCACGATCGACGAGCTCCGCGGGGCGGCAATGAACGTTGAACTGAGCCAACGACGGCTGCCGCGGTTCCCCGGTGTGCGGATCGATAGTGAATGCCCGCGATCGCCACATCGCAGTCTGTTCGATCAAGCCGCCGGGTGGACGGTGCCCGCCGGTGGTTTCCCATAATCCTGAAATGACCTGTTTACCGGCCATGGGAACCGAATCGACGAATGTTGCGACGGCCGCGGCATCCGACACAGCGCGCGGCAGATCGACCGACTCGTACTGGCCTTTGAAATGAGACGAATTAGTGAGTAGCACTTCGTTGTTCGCTTCCGCGAAGCGGGCGTGGACGCGCTCGTCACTGTCGGACGGCCATGCCACGTATTGGTTTGTCGCGAGTCTCGCGAGTCCCAGGTCCGAGATCTTCTCACCGGTGGCATTCTCGAGCAGGCGCTGAGCTTCGCTCATCGCGTCCAGAAGCGGTGTCAGGACTTCGGTAGTGATCGCCGCACTGGCTTGGCTGACGTATCCAGCACCTCGCGCGTACAGGTGCGTCCGGACTGCCGTTGGATAGGAGCCGATCACTCGGTCGACAATTTGGTTACCATTGGGGATGGTCTTTTTCAGCATGCCCAAAGTGGGTTCGACATCCTGCGGAATCGCGGATACATCACCATCGGCGTGAGTGGTCAGATCTCGCGTCCCGGGAAGGATGACGTCTGCAAGGTAGAAACGCACCCGCTCCACGAGAGCGATGGCGTAGGGAAGACCTACCGAAGCTATTGCGTCTGCCGCTGCCGACACGCACCGATCGGCAAGTTGTTGATGCCAGGTGAAGGCCCAGTTGTAGGCACCGGCTTGTATGGTCTGATTCATCGCGTCGCGGCGTCCACGAACGGCGTGCCGAAGCATCGGGACCCACTGTGCCGCATTCATTCCCTCTGGCGCGGGTAGAAACGGACGCAGCTGCGTATCGATGACATTCGCGACGAGTGCATCCGCCGATTGGCGGTCCATTGCCACTGTGGCCAACCACTGACCGACACCCTGACCCTGTGCCCCCGCGCCGATCAGTGGCAGCCCGATCGACATGAGAACGTTCGGCCACTGGCTGTCGAGGAGCGCGGTGGCTTGTTCGACAGAGGACGCGGAATTGCCCTTCTGCAAGTGCCCATGAAGAAGCTTGTCTACGCTCGCACGAGCCAGCCGCTGGGACGAGTACTCGGCGTAGCGATCACGCCCCATGCTGAGACTGGAGAATCCATACGAACCCCACGGCAGCGGGTCCCAGAGTCGATTTCCCCATCCGAGATAATTTCGATTGCCGTCGGGCGACGCAGTGTTTGCCAGGTCGAACGACACGAACTGATCGGTGGCTTTACCGCTCATCATTAGTCCAGCCAAACCTCGGGCCAATCCTCGATACACAGCGTTCTGGGATCCGTCACCGAAAATTGCCCCTTCGGCTCCGACCTTGCGTCCGACCGGAAATACTCGAGCAAATGGAATCGTTTCACCCCGACCGTTTCCCAACCCGAGAGCCGCCAATGTGCGCACATCGTGGCGTCGAGCGGAGCCGGTCTGACTGGCCACGATCTCGCCGAGCATGGCGAGGGCGTTGGCTCGAACCCCGGTCCGCGCCCCGGCAGGCAAACTGTCGAAGATATCGGGCGTCACCATGAAGACGCCCATTAATTTTGGATCCAAGCCCTCGACGAGGGTGAGGAGCCTGCAGATATCAAGAGCCATGGACGCGCCCGCCCCACCCGCCATCGACGAGACCACGAGGACAATCGGCGGGTCGTTCGGGTTGTAGCCACCTAGTCCGGGAAGAGAGAGGTTGGTCATCTCGGACCGTGTCGAGTCGTGCGTCAGCTGATTCCACGCGTTTTGCAGCCGGGCATGAATATCACCGGCCTTACTCAGCGTGATCATGCGACCGATGGCGCGGTACTGACCTGCACCCGCCGAGATCGGAATCGGAACTTGTTCAGGCTCTCGAGGCGCCCACGTCGCGGTGGTGTCCAGCATGGATCCGAGACGCTGACTCAACGCGCTGTCGAGCATCGAGTAGCTCGTACCCTGAGGGCCGCTACCGAAGTAGCTTCCGCCCTGGGCCTCGACACTCGCCAGCCCTTCCGGACCGTTTTCGGAACCGCTCGGCACGTCGATGTGAACGAATTTCCAGCCGGCCGGAATGTCGTCCACACCGTGAGAGGCCAGATCGGATCGCAGCTGATCCATCATGTAAGACAGGGTCGCTCCACCGGAGCCGCCACAGCCGACGATGAGAAAACGCCTCACGAGTTACCTCCAACATTGATGCGCCACAGCGCATTGAACGATTCAAATAAAGTCAGTGCGACCAAGCATCTCGTCACCATGGGTTAGAACCTCCGCTCGTTGGACCGAACGGATCCGCACGGGTGTCGGGTGCCCCGAACGGGTCCGACATCGGTGCAGGCGGCGCGCTGCGCGGTGCATCCGAACTCGACGACGTGCGCGTATCCGACGGAGGAGGAGGTGTCGACGGCGACGTGTAGGGATCCATCGAGGCCCCGAACGGATCGCTGCCTCCACCGAACCGATCTTGCTGCGCCGTATCAGGCCCCCCGCCGCCAAAGGGAGCAGACGAATGAGTCGAGCCCGTCGATACCTGGATTCCTGATCCTTCCGCCGCGGCCCGTAGTTCCGTCAGCAGTGCCGGTAGACGTCGCGTCAAGTCTTCGACGATCTCATTTCGCTGCTCCATCGTGGTCAGTCCACCGGCAAGGAGAATCACGTTCGCAGCATCGGCCGGTCCCGCGGGGTCGTGCGTCAGCAACCACTTGTTGTGCACGGCGAGGCTCATACGTGCTCGGGGCGGCTTGCCAAGGTAGGCCGGTGTATCGGACGACGCACTGATCGAAGGCGACTTTTCCGCCGCTACGTAACCCGCACCGAACGGAGAGCGTCCGACGTGGGTCTTCAGCGTGACCGATCCGACCGTTAACGTTCTGGCCGGCTTGTGCAGGCCCTGCACTGGCGTCACCAAATCTTGATCACGCAGAGCGAACGGTATGCCATCGCGCATCACCGAGCCTGAATCGACGGTGATCGGAATCTGCTCCGCAGTCAGTGGGAGGTTCGGGATTCTCGAGGTGAACCACTTCGCGACGTACAGGAACAAGAACGGCAGACCGATTCCGACGATCATCGTCGCAATCAGCGCCCCGATGAACACAGGTTCGTTCAGCGGCTTCGTGAGTTGGGCCGTGAAGCGAACATCCTGCGGCACTGCCAGACTCAACTCCTCTGTCGGTGCCGCCATGACCTTGATCGAGCCGTTGACAGCGCCTTTGGCATCATTCTGTGTTTCGAGTTCGACACTCAATTCGCCGGTCGCACCCTCGGCAACCGACACACAGTTGTCCATTGAATTGCCGTTGGGAGAGGACAAGGCCATTGAGCCGACGCCGTCTGGGCTGGTCACGAAGGAGGCCGATTCGGCACCATCGATCCACACACATCCGGGGCCGTTTACGGTCAACGCACCGACAGCTGTACCGGAACCCTCGACGCCTCCGAAGTCGATGAGCCCCGCAACCGTCGGATAACCCACCGGCGCAGCAAGTTCGACCGGAATATCGACAACCCGAGGGGTCAACTCAGTCCCCGGTTGCTCAACACCGTTCGGATCGGTCGCGCCCGCTGTCGTCACCGCCAACGTGAGCCGAAGGGTCCCCTGTCCGGGATCGACTCCGGTCAAATCCAATTCAACGGTCCGGCCGATATCTTCTTTCGAGAGACTAGGCGAAGCAGCGAGAGTGTCGCCCGTCGCTCCGACCAGCTCCGCAGACAACACGGCATTACCTAGAATTCGCTGGGGATCTACTGCAACTCCGGTGCCGTCGACCATTCCCAGCAAGATGTCGGTGACCTTCTCGCCGCTGCGCAGGGTCGTGTCCTGCATATTGCTCCAGACGGGAAAGAGCCCGCCCGAGATGTGGATGTTCGTCTTCGATCGCGCTGACGAGGAGGCTGCCGTCGGATCGACGAATGCTACAGCCCAGACCCCCGACCACTGACCGCCCTGGCCCTTGGCCATTTCGATCCGGACCGTTCTGTCCGACTCCCAGTTGAATGTCACTGCGGCACCGTCGACCGTTGTCGGCGGGGCACCGATTGGTAGGGGAACTACTTGACCCGCGGGCCCGACCAGATTCGGCTCCAAACCTGCAACGTCACTGGATGCGAGCACGTCCACCGACGCGATCGAGTCATCGAGCACGAACCGGTGCTTCGCGTCTTCACAGACCGTCCCTTGGCACACACCTGCGTCGGTCGTAATGGGCGCTTGGCCCGGCGTACTGAGGGCGTCGAAAGCGAACAGCAAATCGTCGAGATTCTGCGCAAGGTAGAAGTCTCCCGGGCGGGGTGAGGTGATAGCCCCGCACGCACCCTGCGGACTTGGTTCACCCGTCACGATCGCACGCATCGAGTCGAAGTCGCTCGGCGTTGCGGTGCCGTTCGCCAAACCAATACCGAAGATCGAGATTCCCGAGGATCTGACCTGATCGGCAATGCCACCATCGCGACAGATCGAAGCCAAGGCCACATCGACGCCTTCACGGACGGCGTCATCAGAGTCCATGACCAGTCCAGGAGCAAACGGGCGTTCGAGGCCCGGTCGCGGATCGAAGTCCAACTTGCCGTCCGAAAACCAGGCGATTGCCTGGCATCGAGGGGCACCTTCGGGGCCCGATCCACGTTCGGCGAGAAAAGCCCGCGCATTATCGAGGGCGGTCCAGTAGTCGGTATCGAGGCCACTCCTTCTACCAGCGAAAGCATCGACCGCCGCCCGCAATCCGCCGAGTGTCCCCTGAGACGCTGAGGTCCATGCCAAAGACGGTGTGAAGTCGGTCGAGAACCCGGCCACAGCTACATCGACACCTACCTGCGCGGTGTCAGCAAATCTGGTGAGCCGATCGAGCAGGTAGTTCGCTGCCGTGACGCGCGCGTTGTTCGGGTCCGACGACTTCAGGCTGCCGGACTCGTCGATCATCAAAAGCAGGTTGCCCTGCTTCTGCCCAGCGATGCAGGCACCGAAATTGTCGACGGCAGTGGTGGCTTCGGCAGGCGCTGCCGGTGGCGGCTGTGCGGCGGCGATGGGCAGACAAGCCGAGATTCCGACAAGGGCAACGACAACCAGTGCGCGCACATGACTTGCTCGACGACTCATAGTCGCGCCGCCCAATCAGCGATGAGCCAGGAGCAGAGCCCGACGCCGATGAACGCAACCGCGAGTACAACCCAGTAGGTCGGGACAGCCCAACCGGACTGGGAGTAGAAGGGCTTTGCACGCTGCTTGGTATCGGACATCGTGTGAGCGGCTAGAAGACCGATCGCGAGCGGACCTGCTACGGCCCAACCTGCGAATGCGAAAGCCGCGCTGGTCAAGCCGAAGTAGGCGAGGGCGATACCAGCCACCGCTGCAACTCCAGCGAGAGTGCACCACAGAATCGGAGGGGAGGCTGTTTCGTCGCCGTAAGGAATGCCGGCGGTGGTTGATCGCTGGCCGAAGCCGTCGGTACGACCGTAATCGGGGTCTGGTGATCCGAAAGACTGAGACCCGCTGACTGTGGTGGCAAAAGGATCGAATCCGCCTTCAGAGGAGTCGGTGGACGGGTGACCGTAGACCCCACCCCGACTTTGTCCACCCTGCGGTTGAGAGTTAGGCCCAGGTGACTGAAAGTCACTGAAGTCGAATGGGTTCGATGAGTTAGCCAAAATAGCGCCCTTCTAGATCATGCTGCTCGCGCAGCCGAAAACCGGCGCCATTGCCAGCGAGAGTTTGACACAACGTTTGCCGATCGCGAGGTTCATCGGACCAATAAAGTTCACGGATCAACACCCAAGATCGGCGCGCATGTACCTGGCGAAAATTGTTCTCAGTACCCGGGCCGCGGGTCGAATCCAGGATCCGGGAGTGTCGGAGGATCAACTGGAGCCGGAGGCTCTGGGGCCTGCTCAGCTGGAGCTTGCCCCACCGGTGCCTGTTCCACGGGAGCCTGTTCAACCGAAGCGGGCGCTTCGTCGATCGACGGCAGGACCTCGTCGGAAGGCGGACTGATCGCGGCGGGTATTGAGACGGTCGTACTCGTCGCAGGAGCCAACGTCGTCGTGGAAACAGCCGCCGTCGTCGAAGCCGGCGTTGCCGCGTCGTCGTCTCCACAGGCCGTCAGGAGTATTGAAGCAGACGCCAAAAGCACGGCGGCGCTATATTTTTTTGCCGTTTTCATCGATCCATTCTTTCGTCGTTGGGGTTCGACGATAGAAGACGCTACAGCACAGATTCTCGCCATGGATCCCCTTCCCGACACGCTATTCGCAGCCTCGGAGTGTCAGACGTTTGACCGATATCAATTGCTCCAATCACCATGGGATACTGACGGTTCGTGCGCGATGCCACCAGCATGAAGCAACCTCAGCCGATCTCTGTATTGACAAGACAGAAAGCACTTCGTCACCTATGAGCTCCAGAGCTACCCGAATTCTGATCGCGACGCTGACAGCATTCATTGCCACGTCGGCATTTCCCTCCGGACCGGTTGCCATGGCTCAGCCGACTGAAGGCAAGCGACTCGTCACCATGGGCGATTCGTTCACAGCCACGACGCCACTTCTTGCCGACAAAGCTGGCTGTGTTCACCCAGACACCTCCTGGCCGGCGCAACTCGCCGGGAGCATTGGATTGGCAGGGACCCCGGACTTTCTGGACGTCTCGTGCAACGGTGGCTCGATCGACACCGGCACCGGCTGGACTTTGCTACAACAGGCCCGCGAGGCCGTCAAGCAAGGGGCATTCGGGCACTCGACCCGGACCGTCCTCATTCAAGTCGGTCTAAATGACACCTGGGGCAGTTCCCAAGCAACCGCATTCCCGTCGGTCGATTGCTTGATCGACGTAGTTCGCGGCTGCGGGATGGATGCGGTTGAGCAGGGGCGAGTTCCCGACTCCGGTGCCGTAACAGGCCAGTCCTACGCGGATCGCATACGGCCCGTAGTCGACTACATTTCCTTCTACGCACCCAACGCCCGAATCGGAGTAGTGGGCTACCCCGAAATCTTTCCGACAGGGCAATCGAACGCCTGCCTGGAACTTCCCGGCAACGGGCGAGTGGAGCAGGGACGGGCAGAAGGTTACATCGCGTTCCTGGACCGTCTCGACGACGCCCAGCACGGTGCCGCCACAATCCTAGGCATTGATTTCGTCGACACGCGAGCGTTGACTGCAGGCCATGGCAGCTGCTCTGATGACTCCTGGGTCGGCGGCCTGACCGATCCGAACTCTCTGTCTGTCGGTGCCCCAATCCACCCGACTCCGCACGGCAACGCTGTTCTTGCTGACGCGCTGCGGACACAGTTCACACCGTAAGTTTCGATGACGTCACACGTAGGCGAGCTGGCCCGACCTAACAAGCTGCCGTCACTCACGGGCGCTCGATGGTGGGCAGCGTTCGCAGTGTTCATTTTGCACGCCTTGGTGTTCCTGCCGGTGTACCCGTTCCAGAAGTCGGACCTGTTTGCCACAATCCACAGCTTCATTCCCATGCAGTTGGGCGCTGCGGGAGTCACATTCTTTTTTGTGCTGTCAGGGTTCGTGATCCATTGGTCTTTCAGACCGGGAACCTCGATCCTACGGTTCTACTGGCGTCGAGTTCTCAAGCTGTATCCGACGCACCTGATAGCGGCCTTGGTTTTCATCCTGGCCGCCTCGGTACCGCTGTCCCGCTTCGTGGTGTGGGTCCCCAACCTTCTGCTCATCCATACATGGGTTCCGAAATGGACCACGGTCGGAGGACTGAATGTTCCGTCGTGGTCGCTGGGGGCCGAGGTCCTGTTCTATTTCACGTTTCCGTTGTTCCTGCCATTGGTGATGCGGATATCGACTCGCCGGCTCTGGTGGGCACTGGCGGCGGTTATTCTCGCGATTGTGGTCCTGCATACGATGTATTTCTTGTTGATCGAAGGGCCCAAGGGAATCGGGAACACCTTTGCACCGCGGCTTCTCCCCGGTGAGGACTCACCACGGTTCGCGATACACGCTTCACCGGCGTGGTTCGCTCAACCGGACATACCGGTGTCACCCTCCTACTGGCTGAGCTACACATTTCCACTGTCGCGATTGCCGGAGTTTTTCCTAGGTGTTATCGCGGCCCGACTCGTACGAGAAGGTTTGTGGACCAACGCAAGGCTGTCGCTACCGATGTTCGCCCTCGCCCTGTCCTACGCAGCTACTTGGTTCGTTCCGGTCAACTACAAAATGTCTGCGCTCTTCGTTGCGCCGATGACCGCGTTGATTGCCACTATGGCCGCCCGTGACCTTGCTGGAGTCCGTGGGATCAATTCGTCGAAGCTCATGCTCTGGCTTGGAGATATTTCGTTTGCCTTTTACATGATTCAGTTTCCCGTGATGGTGATCGTCACACGCCTGTTCATCGGAGGTAAACAGTTCTCGTTCACTGGATGGCTGGGCTGGACACTGATGTCACTGGCAATATCGGCTGCCGCTGCCGCGGCCATCTATCACTGGTTAGACACACCGCTGATGAATCGGTTCGCTGGCAGACGCTCTCGCGATCTCCAGTCTCACGCGATGACGCCTGCGGTGCATACCATGACTGAAAGTGTCCACAGATGACGACTCCCCCGCCGCCCCCTCCGCCACCAGACCCTCCCGACGACACTGAATTCGCCGCTGATTCGGGACCTACCTCGAATTCGATATCCCCATCCACGTCCAGCGTCGTCGGCTCTCCGTTTGCGACGACGTCCAACAGCACGCAGTACGCAAGCCCACTGTTCCTTTCGCCCCCGCAAGGACCTCGGGGAACTCGAAACCGGGCAATCACAGTCGCGGCAGCTGCGGCAGTCATCCTCGCCATCGGTATCGGATCGGCGTTGTGGTACTTCACTCGCACCGGCCCCACCGAAACCACCACAGCCGCTGGGGAATTGCAGGCGCTCGAGGGCGGGGCCGTCTTTACTGACGGGTCTGAAGTCACACGTCAACCGACGTCAGGAGCGCCACCTCCTTCGGAAACCGCGGTGATACCTGTTGGTGCTCGGCCCTGGGGAATCATTGTCGACGAATCGGCCGGCACGGCGTTCACCACCAATTCGGAGGACAACACACTTACCAGAATCAACACCATAAGCAGCACAGTCACGACGCTGCGAGCGGGCGGGAAACCGACGGCGATCGCGCTGGACGCAACGGCAAACATCGTCTACGTGACAAATGCGAACGACCGATCGGTGTCAATGCTCGACGGCACGACCGGTAGCTCGGTCGGGCTCATCCAGGTAGGGGCCGCACCGTACGGTGTTGCCGTAGCCCCCGTCGATCGTGTCGCGGTCGTCTCCAACTTCGACGAAGGAAGCGTGTCGATCATCGACACGGATCGACGCTCTGTCATCTCGACCCTCCCTGTAGGCAACAAGCCCTACGGTGTAGCGGTCGATACAAATTCCGGAATGGCTTTCGTCACAAACGCAGGTTCCGCAACCGTCTCTGTCATCGATATCCGGGGCCGGGCAGTCGTCGGAACGATCCCCGTCGGGCTCGAACCGTGGGGCGTTGCCATCGATTCCGAATCCGGCCGGGCCTACGTGACCAATCACGGCGAGAATTCGGTTTCACTCATCGACACGACTACTCGGTCCACAGTCGCCACAATCGGTGTCGGTGCAGCACCGGTCGGCATTGCGCTGGATGAAGATTCGCACACAGCGTATGTCGCGAACCACGGCGCTGACACGCTCTCAATGATCGATACAGCCACCAACCAAGTCTCAGGAACGGTCCGAGTGGGCGTCTTCCCGCACGGAGTTGCCGTGGCTTCAGGGAGTGGTTCGGTCTACGTGACCAACTACGATTCCAACACTGTCTCGGTCGCGCGCAGGTGACTCGTTGGACACGCGTTGCGCTCGCAGCGGCGTTGGCTGTCGGCATCGTATCGTGCAGCAGAATGCCTCCCTCGCAAATCACCGCGTCGCTTACGGAAACGACCGCCATTGTCCTCGAACCGGACACACGATCATTCGACCAATCGATGATATTCGACACGGAAATCAGCCCCTCCGTGGACAGCACGTTGCGGGTTATGGCTGCGCCCGGCGCCGTCGTACGAATCGAAACACCGAACGGTGTCTGGGAAAGAGCGTTCGGCAGTAGAACAGCCGGCGTCGATGACCCCATGACTGTCGACAGCCACTTCCGGATCGGGTCGATAACCAAAACCATGGTCGCCACCCTGATGCTCCAGCTGGTACGCGACGGCCGCATCCGACTGGATGACCCGGTTTCGATGTATCGGTCGGACGTACCGAACGGTGACCAAATCCCGATATCACAGCTCTTGGACATGCAGAGCGGCCTGTTCAGTTATACTGAAAGCTGGTCGTTCAACCAGACTCTCGACAACGAACCGGAGTACGTCTGGGATCCCGAAGACTTGTTGTCGATCTCCAACTCGAACTCTCCATACTTTCCGCCCGGTGGCGGTTTCCGATATACGAACACCAACACGATCCTGTCGGCGCTCATCATCGAGCAGATTACCGGCCAGCCGCTCGCCGCACTGCTCTATGACCACATTTTCAAGCCATTGGGTCTCACCGACACTACTTTTCCTGCGGCAGCTGACAATTCGATGCCAGACCCATACGCTCATGGCTACCTCTACGGCACCAACACCTCAGCGCTGTCATCGGTGGCACTGTCCAACGCCGAAGCCACAGCGGCGCGTGCTGGTTCAGAGCTTCCCTCCGATGTCACCAACCTGAATCCATCGTGGATATGGGCTGCCGGTGGTTCGATCTCGACGGCCGCCGACGTTGCCTCGTACGCCCGCTCTCTCGTCGGCAGCTCTGATCCGATCGGTGACGAACTTCAACGCCAGAGACTTGCAAGCGTCGAGCCTCGCGCAGTCGAGCCTTCGGAGATCGAATACGGTCTGGGACTCGAATCTTTCGGCCCGATGATAGGCCATGACGGAGCCATCCCCGGTTATCAATCGTTCATGGGACATGATCCCGACCGCAACATCACGGTCGTTGTGCTGTGCAATCTGCGCGATGGAGTTTCAGGGGGTAGGCCCGCAAATGAAATTGCTTACAACATCATTCGTTCCTTGTACCCTCGGTGATGCGCACCTGATAAAGAGCGTCCCCTAAATTCTTCAACAGCAAAATTCAACTGATCAGCGGACACCCACAACGAATACTCAACGCCGCCCGCTACATCCTTGCAGGCTTAGCGAGCTTGTTCTTTGCCGTCGGCGGCAACAACATCGGCCTGCTGGGTTGGCTACTTACCCTGGACTGCATGACATGTGGTCCATACATCGCCCTGCGCAAGAGCCCCTACCGAATCGCGTATGTACGCTATCTTGCGCCGATCTTCGGGCTCGGGTACTGGTTTCTGAATGCTAACGGACCCATTCGACGATGGTCACACTGTCAGCCGAACGGTGTAACTCTAGGCTCCCCACTATCCTTCTCACCGTGCATAATTGATAATTATGCAGTCGAGCGCCGTCGAAACGCTCATCAAGATGATGGACGACCTTTATGCACCGTGTCACCAAATCAGCCTTCCTCAGCATTGTCATCGCATTCATCGCCATCAGTGGCCTGGCAACCGCATGCTCATCTGAACCTGAGCGATCTGCTGCCGAGTTCTGCTCCGTGATGGATAAGCACAAGCAGCGATACCTGGCCAACATGGAGGCTGCAACCTCCAACATCGGCAACGAGAACTCCGCCATCGCGATCATCACCGGCTTGGGCCAGACGGCCTCTGCACTCGGCGATCTCACGATAATGTGGGATGAACTGTCCGCCGTTGCGCCCGATGATATTCGTGCCGACGTTGACAAAATCGCAAAAAACTACTCCGCACAGATGGATTCAGCCGGTGACTCGATGTCGAATCCACTCGGATCACTCGCGTCTGGCTTGACGTCAGGTCTGACAACATCCGGCTCGTACCAACGCGTCGACAAATTCATTGGTGACAACTGCGACGTAGGTAGCTGACTATGAGTTCCTTTGCCTCGACCGCCCTCAAGTACGGGCTGAACGCGCCCGTTATTGCAATCGGTCTGCTGATTCTGAGCATCACCGTGTTCGGCGAAAGTTCGCGAGACGATGTCTGCGATGGGTACACCGACGTAGTCGGTGAGCTGCAACTGTCGTTTCTGACCACCAATGCCATCCGCGATGCGGAAATCGAGTCGCTCGCTCAAACCGCCAAGAACTACAGCGCCGACCCAGACGTTCGGGACTGCCCCAGGTTTGGTTGACATCTGATCTGTGAGGATCGCTCCTCACGGTGGAAGGATGTTCACCATGCCGAAAGCGCTCCCAGAGGAGTTCCGCCGCGACGTCATCGCTGTTGCACGCAAGGGCGAGGCCCCATTGCGTCAGATCGCAAAGGACTTCGGAATATCCGAGGGCTGTCTGCATCGGTGGCTGAAGATCGCCGACCGCGACGACGGCATCGAACGAGGCA
>NZ_JBMIRQ010000077.1:0-3626 GCF_049195265.1 Rhodococcus sp. MALMAid1271
GCTTACACCCCACTGACGAGCGCACTGCATTCCCCCGGTGTCGGTGCCGACCTGTGGGTACTGGGCCTGATCCTGTCCGGCTTGGGCACGATCTTGGGTGCGGTCAACTTCATCACCACCGTGGTGTGCCTGCGCGCACCCGGCATGACGATGTTCCGGATGCCGGTCTTCACCTGGAACATGCTCGTGACCTCGGTGCTGGTACTGCTGGCGTTCCCGACCTTCGCGGCCGCGTTGGCCGGGCTGGCCTTCGATCGGCTTTTCGGTGGTCACGTGTTCGACCCGGCGACCGGGGGAGCGGTGCTCTGGCAGCACCTGTTCTGGTTCTTCGGCCATCCCGAGGTCTACATCGTCGCGCTCCCGTTCTTCGGCATCGTCTCCGAAATCTTCCCGGTCTTCAGCCGCAAACCCATCTTCGGCTACAAGGGTCTGATCTTCGCCACCCTCGGCATCGCTGCGCTCTCGATCACGGTGTGGGCGCACCACATGTACGCCACCGGAGCTGTTCTGCTGCCGTTCTTTTCGTTCATGTCCTTCCTCATCGCCGTGCCGACCGGGGTGAAGTTGTTCAACTGGATCGGCACCATGTGGCGAGGGCAGGTGACCTTGGAAACCCCGATGCTGTTCAGCATCGGATTTCTGATCACGTTCCTGTTCGGCGGACTGACCGGTGTGCTGTTGGCCAGCCCCCCGATCGATTTCCACGTCACCGACACCTACTTCGTGGTGGCGCACTTCCACTACGTGCTGTTCGGGACCATCGTTTTCGCCACCTACGCCGGGGTGTACTTCTGGTTTCCCAAGATCACCGGACGTATGCTCGACGAACGCCTCGGCAAGTGGCACTTCTGGACGACGTTCGTCGGCTTCCACATGACGTTCCTGGTCCAGCACTGGCTCGGCAACGAAGGGATGCCGCGCCGCTACGCCGACTACCTGCCCTCCGACGGATTCACCACCCTGAACCTGATCTCCTCGATCGGAGCGTTCATCCTCGGACTGTCCACGCTGCCGTTCGTGTGGAACGTGTTCAAGTCCTACCGATACGGCGAGGTCGCCACCGTCGACGATCCCTGGGGCTACGGCAACGCTCTCGAATGGGCCACCACCTGCCCACCGCCCCGCCACAATTTCACCGAACTACCCCGGATCCGCTCCGAGCGGCCCGCGTTCGAGCTGCACTACCCTCACATGGTCGAACGCATGCGCACCGAAGCCCACGTCGGGCTGACGGGCCACACCGCCGACGTGCGGGCCCCCTCCGAAATCATCGTCGACGGCGTCGAAGAGGGCACCGCCAGCGGGACCTCAGAGGAGAGACGGTGACGAGCACGCGGAGACTGCGCTCGACAGGTGCCGCTGTCCTGGTACCGGGACGGGTGTCGTACGCGATCGCCGTCGCCATGGGGTTCTACGTGCTCGCACTGATCCTGGTGTTCACCTTCCTCGTTCCGCGTTTGTCGGCAGGTTCTGGGACAGTGGTGACCCCCGCGGTGGTAGTTGTGTTCGCGGTCCTCCTCCTGCTGGCGATGATGTTCGCAGCACGCACACCGCTGCATCCCGCAGCTGTGTCTCCGGTCCGCGATACGGCGGCGGACCGAGAGGACGACATCGTCGAAGGGTGGGCAGTGGTCCTGGGATTCGACATCGATTCACGACAGGTGGAACTGGAAGTGACGGTGCCCGGGGCCGGAACGTACCGGTGCGATGTGCGTGCAGAACGGTCGATCGTCCGCGCACTGATGACCGGTGCCACCATCTCGGTATGGGTCGACCCTCAGCACCGTCGATCGTCGACCTTTGTCGGGGTCGGTCGGAGCATCGACGATGCGTCCGGGAACGGGCGATGCTGATCGAGCAACCTCGCCCGCACCCCGCGGGGCGAAGGCCACGGTGGGGACGGAGACGTCGATCACGACCACCCTCCGCTGCCCGCCGGACGGCTGGCTGTGCCGGGGACCGGCGTTAGTGGGCCTGCGCGACATCGATTCTCCCGCGACGAAGCCCCCCGGCTGCTGGCGACGGCAAGTGTGGTCGTGGTCGTGACGGGCGAGACCACGAAGACCCAGACCACGAAGACCCTGACCGCGACAACCTAGATCGCGAAGAACAATGACTCGGTCCGCAGCCCTGACAGGACCAGGGCTGCGGACCGCGAGCTACTTTCTGGAGAACATGCGGGAGAACAGTCCCGGCGACTTCGGATCGGCGTCGTGCCCTTTGCAGCGATTGGACGCCGGAACGCCCCGCATCACCTGATCGACGTGTTGCCCACATCCCGCCCACGTCGTTTTTCCGCACTTCTTGCACTTGACAGCCCTGCACATGAGTCTCTCCCTCGGTCGACGAATTACTCCGAATATACCCTATGGGGTATCAGTTTCTTGGTATCGGGGTGATCGGTCATCGCGGCGGGCGGCGACTGCCGGGGGTCCGCCCAAATGTGCGACGTCGTAGACGAACTGTTCGGGCACCGCGCTGGTCCACGGCCGCAGGCCGAGTGCGGTCTTGATACCGATCAGGGCCTGTGCGATGGGTGGGCACCGGCGACACTGCCGCAGGTGCGTATCGATGCGGGCCGACGCGTCGACATCGAGACGCCCGTTCAGGTAGTCCGATGCCGCGGCGAGTGTGCTCCGGCACGCCTGGGAGTCGTTTTGAGGGTGTGTGGGACCGTCGTCGAGGGCGCGTAGCAGCTTCACCCGTGCACGGTGGATGCGCTTGTACACCGCTGCGGTGGTGAGCGCGCCGACCGCACCGATCTGTGTCGCCGTCCAGCCCTCGCCGTCGTGCAGTGCCAGGACCATACGATCCTCGACGGTCAACGTCGCCAGCGCCGCTCGCACCGTGGACCGATCGCTGAGCGCCTGCGCCACCGTCTCGGGATGCTCGAGGTCGCTGATCGGTACATCGATGTCGCCCGTGCCCGATGGTTCGGTGCGCTGAGTCTCCGCGCGTGCAGCCACATCGCGGGCACGATTGATCGTGATCCGGTAGAGCCACGTCGTGAGCGCCGATTCGGATCGAAACGTTCTCCGGTTGCGCCACGCGCGTTCGAGGACGTCCTGCACCAGATCGTCGGTATCGGCCCGTGATCGTGTCATCGCGGCTGCAAAGCGACGAAGAGTCGTGCCCTGGTCGATCAGATCGCGCGCGAAGCGCTCGTCGTATGCCGCGCTGTCGAGGTCGGGGCTGGGCTGTTCGCACGAGAAGCCGCGGATTGGTCCACTTCGGCGTTCTCGCCCGTCCAACAGTGAAAGTCCCTCTATAGAACTGGAATCATCATGCCGTTCGTCGAATTCATGCGCAGTACTGCCGGACGCGCGCTGCGCATCGTGGTGGGAATCGCTCTGATCGTGGTCGCCGTCGTGCTCGGCGGTGTCGGGGGCATCGTGGTGGGAGTGATCGGCGGTGTCTTCGTGCTGACCGGGGTGATCAACGTCTGTCTGCTCGGCCCGTTGTTCTCCGTCGATCTTCGAGGTCGCCCCAAGACGTCCTGAACGGGGTGCGCGGGCGGGCAGCTCAGAAATGGGGGATCACCTTGAACGCGGTGTACCCGTCGCTGCTCTGGGCCAATGCGACACCGTTCGAGGTCACTGCTGTCGGTGCGGCACTCGGTGATGTGC
>NZ_JBMIRQ010000040.1:0-34481 GCF_049195265.1 Rhodococcus sp. MALMAid1271
TGCCACCGCCTCGTCCACCACGGTCACTGGCAACTGGCCATGGGCACCGACGGCCACCCCTACGCCATCCCACCCGACACCGTCGACCCCACACGACAACCCATCCCCAGCTACCACCGCCGAAAACAACGAGCCGCCTGAACATCAGCCGCGCATCGATCTCGCACGCGCACCGCACGCTCGCGAGCGCGTCGAACAGCGCGATCCGCGATTTCACGTGGTCGAACCACGCCTTCGCCGACAACGCCTGCGCGCCCCCTGAAGAGGACGACCGCAGTCGCAGCCTCGACCCACCGGCCGTTCGGGGCACACATGACTGCGACGCCTCGGGCGTTTCGCAGCACCCATCGCACACTCGAGGGGACGGTCGAGCGGCCCACCCGGTTCGCCGTCGGACATATCGGTGCCATCGGCGTCGACGACGCGAGTCTCGACGAAGAGAACCTCAACCCATCCACCCCGGGTTTGGCTGCCCTTAGGGTTCGCTCCATGTCATTGGGGCATCCGTCTACGCATGACACTGAAACAAGCCCTCGACAGCCTCGAATCCGCCTCGTTCCTCGATGGAACCAGCAACGCAATCAACGACGTCCTCGCGCCCGCGCTCGACGACACCGGTGTCGGCTCGGCGCTGCGCGGCCGGTGGATCGGGCACCCCATCCACCCCGCACTGGTCAATGTCACCGTCGGCAGTTGGACCCGTGCAGTGGCCCTCGATGTGATCGGTCGCCACTCCAGAGCGAGCAAGTTAGTCATCTCGGTCGGACTCCTCTCGGCACCGGCAGCTATCGCGACCGGCTGGGCGGATTGGTCGACGATGGACACCCGCCAGCGACGGGTAGGGCTGATCCACGCGGCTTCGAACGCGACCGGCGTGTTCCTGTTCCTCGGCTCCTATCTGCGACGCCGGAAGCAGACCGACGGCGCAGCGAAAGTTCTCGCAGCGGTTGGTCTCGCGGCGGCGAGCGTCGGCGGACTGATCGGCGGCCACCTCGCCTACGGCACAACCGGCAGTGACACGGGATCGGTGGGCCAACACCGCGCCTGACCATCGCGATCGAGTCGTCGAACTGCATCGACGCTCGCCACCCCACGCATCCACACTCGCCACCCCACGCATCCACGCTCCGCACCCCACGCATCCGCGCTCGCCACCCCACTCATCCGCGCGCCTTAATCCCAAAACACCCCCGGCTCCGGGAGTAGAAAACCCTCGCAGCCGGAGGCGTGCTCTGCACCCACGGCCGTCACCTCACATCGGAGTTCGACATGGGTCATCACAGGCCAAGGTCCGATGCCCGATGCCCGGGTGGAACCGAAAGACCAGGTCGTCTGCTACGGATCTGATGGACAACGCAATTCCGTACACCGTACGGTAAACTGCGTCCGCCCCGACGAACCAGCGTCCGGGGCGGCGAAAGGCGAATCGAACGCAATGACTCCGGCTCCGCTGTCGACACCTGCCGAGACCCTGTCCACCATCATCGTTCGCGGTGCCCGCGAGAACAATCTCCGTGACATCAGCCTCGATCTGCCCAAACGTTCACTCGTGGTGTTCGCAGGGGTCTCCGGGTCGGGCAAGTCCTCGCTGGTCTTCGACACCATCGCCGCCGAAGCCCAGCGGCAGATCAATTCCACGTTCACCGCGTTCGCGCAGACGTTCCTCCCGTCCTACGGACGCCCCGATGCCGATCTGATCGCCAACCTGTCGGCCGTGGTGATCGTCGACCAGAAGCGCCTGTTCGGCGGACCACGCTCGACGGTCGGCACCATCACCGACATCGGCGACTGGCTACGAATGCTGTGGTCCCGAGCCGTCACTCCCCAGATCGGGTACGCCAACGCGTTCTCGTTCAACGATCCCGCCGGCCTGTGTCCCGAATGCGACGGGCTCGGCGAGGCGAAGATCGTCGACCTCGCCGAGTTGGTGGACGAGACGAGATCCCTGCGCGAGGGGCCGTTCAAGCACCCTGACTTCGAGGTCGGAAAATGGCCGTACCGGGTGTTCGCCGATTCCGGCCTGTTCGATCTCGACGTCCCGATCGAGCAGTACTCGGCCCGCGAGCGTCACATATTCTTCGACGCCACACCCGGCGAAGTCGAGGTGACGAACCCCGACGCCGTGATGAAGAGCTACGAGGGAATCGTCTCTCGGTTCCGGCGCAGTTATCTGGCGAAGGACGCCGATGCGCTCAAGGGCAAGGCCAAGCTCGCGTTCGAGCGCATCGTCACGCGCGGGGTCTGCAAATCCTGCGGCGGCTCCCGCTACAACGAAACCATTCGGGGTGCCACCCTCGAGGGCCTGTCCCTGCCCGACGCGTTCGCCATGCAGGTCTCCGAACTCGCCGATCGCATCGACGGCTGGCAGATCACTGGCCTGGGGACTGTCACCGCGGAAATCGTGACGCAACTGCGCAGACTCGTCGATCTCGGACTCGGCTACCTCAGCCTCGGTCGAGCAACGTCGTCGCTTTCGGGCGGTGAATCGCAGCGCATCAAGATGGTGCGGCACCTCGGAGCCACGCTCAACGACATGCTCTACGTCTTCGACGAACCGACCACCGGGCTCCACCCGCGCGACGTACACCGCCTCGACGACATGCTGCTGGCGCTGCGCGACAAAGGCAACACCGTCCTCGTCGTCGAGCACGATCCGGAGGTGATGGCCATCGCGGACCGCATCGTCGAGATCGGTCCCGGTGCCGGAAAAGCCGGTGGCACAGTGGTGTTCGAGGGTCCTTTCGACGAACTCCGGCGTGCCGACACCAGAACCGGGGCCGCGCTCCGGCGCGAGGGCGTCGAATTACGCACTCCCCGCAGCCCGTCGGGTTGGCTGAGCATCTCCGGTGCCGACACCCACAATCTGCGCGATGTCAGCGTCGACGTGCCGCTCGGTGTCTTGACCGCCGTCACCGGGGTCGCCGGTTCCGGGAAGTCCAGCCTCATCCACGGTCACCTTCGTGAGGTCGCACCGGACGCCGTCATCATCGACCAGGCACCCATCCGCGGATCGCGCCGCTCCTCCCCCGCAACGTATACCGGTCTGCTCGATCCGATTCGCGCCTACTTCGCCAAGAAGACCGGGCAGCCGCCGTCGCTGTTCTCACCCAACTCCGACGGCGCATGCCCCGATTGCCAGGGCAGTGGCGTCATCTTCACCGATCTCGGGTTCACCGACCCGGTGACGAGCACATGTGAGACGTGCCAGGGCAGGAGATTTCGTTCGGGCGCGATCCGGCATACCGTCGACGGCCTCAGCATCGCCGACATCTTCGAGATGTCCGTCGAGGACGCTCAGGACTTCTTCGACGTCAAGAAGATCCGTGAGATTCTCCGGCGGTGTCGGGACGTCGGGCTCGGATACCTCTCGCTCGGCCAGAACCTGTCTTCGCTGTCCGGTGGCGAGCGCCAGCGACTCAAGCTCGCTACCGAACTGGTCGGGTCGTCGCCGGTGCTGGTTCTCGACGAGCCGACGACGGGTCTGCACCCGTCGGACGTGTCGAACCTGATCGCGCTGCTGTCCGGGATGGTCGACGAGGGCAGATCGGTGATCGTCATCGAACACAATCTCGACGTCATCGCCGCCGCCGATTGGGTCATCGACCTCGGCCCCGATGGCGGGCACCACGGCGGATCGATCACCTTCACCGGAACTGTCGACGGGTTGGTGGCCTCGGACACCCACACCGGAAAGTACCTGGCACGCAGCCTGGGGCGATGACCGGTGACCCGATAGTGTTGGCGCTCGAGAGCCCGAGAATGTTCAGGGCCGGAAAATACAGGAGTGGCAGTGCAGCGTCGTTCGGCACGAATTGTTTCAGCAGGGTTCGCGGTTCTCGCGCTCGTCGCGGCCGGGTGTGGCAGCGCGACGACGGACACACCGGCCGCCACCACCACGGCTTCCAACGGGGCATTCCCGAAGACCGTCGAGTCGGGGTCCGACGGCGGCACCGTCACCATCGATGCGATGCCGCGCACGATCGTGTCGCTGAGTCCGACGGCAACAGAGACCCTGTTCGCCGTCGGCGCGGGCGAGCAAGTGGCAGCCGTCGATGATCAGTCGGACTATCCCGCCGATGCGCCGAAGACCGGATTATCGGCGTTCACCCCGAGCCTCGAGGCCATCGTCGCGTACGACCCCGATTTGGTGATCACCTCGACCGATTTGGGCATAGTGACGTCCACGTTGGCCGACGCCGGCATCCCGACGCTGCTGTTGCCGGCCGCGACCAGCCTCGACGACGCCTACTCGCAGATCGAACTCATCGCAGACGCGACCGGTCACGACGCCGAAGGCGAGGCGGTAGTCACGCAGATGCAGGACCGGATCGACGCGGCCGTGGCGAGCGTGCCGTCGCGCGACGAGCCATGGACGTACTTTCACGAACTCGACGACACGTTGTACACGGTGACGAGTGAGAGTTTCGTCGGCCAGATCTACGGCCTGTTCGGCCTGCAGAGCATCGCCGATGGCTCCGACGCCGGCAACTATCCGCAGCTGTCCGCGGAGACGGTGATCACCGCAGATCCCGACGTCATATTTCTCGCCGATGCTCAATGCTGCGGCGTCACAGCTGAATCCGTGGCCGCTCGGCCGGGGTGGGGATCGATGACCGCCGTCCGGGACGGCAGGATCTTCCCGATGGACGAGGACCTGTCCAGTCGATGGGGCCCCCGAATCGCAGATCAGGTGGAGGCCGTGGCCGCCGTGGTTCGGCAGATTCCTGCGTAGCTCACTCGCGCCCGATCCGCACTCCGTCCACGAACTCGTCTGCCAACCCACTCATTCGGTCACGAAGCGAGTCTGCCACGGTGACCGTCGTCTGCACGAGATATTGATCGACGATGTGGTGGACGAGGGTGTAGCGGGTTCGGGCGAAGAGCACGTGCCCATCCCACTCGTACCGACCGGAGATCGAGACCGACGGAAGACCGCAATGCGGGCTCCGATCGTGACTGGCCTCGACCCATCCCGGTAGGGCCCGCGAGTCGCCGAACCCACAGTCCAACAGCACGTGTGGATCGACCGCGCGCGTGAGCTTCCCAACCAAAACCATTGCATTCGGTACGAACCCCTCGGCTGCGTCCTCCGGTGAGCACAGCGCCGCGGTCGCGTGCGGAAAAAGATGCTCGGGTACGACGCCCCACCTCGGCAGTGCCGGTACTTCGAGACCGAACCTGCCGCATTCGCTGCGATGCACCGGGACGAGTTCGACACCGCGCTGCTGCAGGTACGTCTCGATCGACGGTTCCCGCGCAGTCACTGCGCCGAGACCTCGGCTGCCGAGGCAGATGCAGCGCGGTCGGCCCTGATGCGCTCGAGCAGGTTGGGTGGGCGCAACAACTCACGCGCTTCGTCGCGGCCCAGTTGCTCACGAGCCCAGGGGTTGTCGCGGCACCATCGCAGCAGTGCCAACAAAGAGTTCGGTTCGACCTTCTTCTCGCATGCCATGATGACCATCTCTGGTTGATCGGTGCCTGCCGACCGACGCGTCACTCGGATCACCGGCATGCTCTGCCCATTCGGTACCGCCGGATTCGGATGTGCATCCAACTGCAGATCGGCAATGTCATCCCACGGCAGGACCGTCATCTCGCTGGTCACCTTCCACGCGCGGCGTCGATAGATCTCGTGCGCGATGCCTTCGGGGTGCAGAGAGATCCTGGTTCGATTGACGATGACGTAACCCAGGACGAAGAACCCGAGGCAAGCCGGGGCACCCACGAACGTCAGCAACTCCACTTTGGCTTGACGCGGACTGGGCCTGTCGTTTCGAACCACCGCATTGAGCAGGAACAGCATCAGCGCGAGTACCAGCACCATCATCCGCATCAGGAAGTCTCCGCGCCCCGGTATCGATAGTCCCCTCCCGATCCCCTCGACCTGGATCGGTCGTACGAAGCGCGACAATCTCGTCGATCCGAGGCCGGACAACACCACGGTGAGCCCGATGAACACCGCCAACAAGTACACGGTGGCCGACAACCACACCACGGCGGACAGGCTGAGCATCTCGCGAACACGCACTGCGCAGAGAACGACAGACACCATCATCAGAAACAAGCTCGCTACGGCAGCGCACCACCCGAGGTGAATACTGCGCCGTTCTCTCACCCAGACCGGCATCGTCGTCGCAGCAACTCCGGGGTGTGGCATATCGGTCATCGACCTTACGTTCTCCGAGCGCGGGTGGTCCGTCATTTCCAGGCCAGTTCCACGATCTTCGAAACCGCGCTGCAGGCTGCACCGCCGGCCAGGGTTCCCAATGCGATGCCTGCCGCTGCCCCGGCCACCGTGCCAGGACCCGGTATGACCGAACCGCCCGCGCCGCCGACAATTCCGCATGCCCAGGTGACTGCGGTTCCCACCATGAGACCGGCAGCCGTACCCGCCGAATTCACGATGACGGCCTCGGTCGGATCCACACCTTCGTCGATATCTTGGGCGATCGACGGAATCGTTCCGGCTACCGCGCCGAATGCTCCGAGCCCCCGACCGATGTTCCTGGCGACGTCGTCGACGGATCCGACACCGGGAAATTCCAACGCCTTCTTGGTGGCATCCGTCATTCCCCCGATCACCGCCGCCGCTATGGTCGTCGGCCAATCCGGCATCCACGAGAACGACCCATCCGGGTTCTCGACGAACTTCCCGGTCGGGCTGCCGAGAGCAAGCTCGGTCAGCACCTTGGTCGGTTCGGCCAGCTGGTAGGCGGCATCGACCGCGGCCTTCTCCGCCTGCCGCAGAGCGTCCTGGATGTCGGCGGTCAATTGTGCTGCATCGGAACGTAGTTCGTCGGCGCGGCGCACTGCGTCGTCGCCGAGACTGTTCGGGATCAACGCGATCATTCCGTCGGGGTTCACCACTCCGTCGGCCGAGACGGCGAACCCGCTCATCGTCGCGGCCGATACCTGAGCCTGCAGGTGCGTCTTGGCGGCATCGACCATTGACGCTGCGTTCTCGAATGCCCTACCCAGCGAGTCGATCTCGCCACACACCGTGCCCATGCGGGAGCATTCGGCAACCACGCGATCCGCTGCCGCGCCCGCTGCGTCTCCGGTCCACGTCTCGGCCAGCACGTCCTGCTCGTCGAGCACCCCTGCGCGCTGGCGGTCTACTCGCTCGACGATCTCCGCCAATTCGATCATCGTCTTGCGCATCGACTCCGGCTCCCAGCCTTCGACGTGCGGCACCGTCGGAGTCATTTCGGCTGGCCCATCGCAGCAAGACGGCGGGCGAGTTCGTCGTCGGCGATCTCGTAGTTCTGCGCGACGCCGCGGGCGAGGTCTGCGATGCATTCGGCCCGCCCGGCCAGAGCTGCAACAGCCCCCGCTGCTGCGGCGGCGGCCGCGGCGCAGGCTGTGTGAAAGTCACTGCCCGGCACAGCATTCTCCGAAAGTCGGAATGGTGCGAGGACATCGACCTCGCGAATCGCGTCGCCGCTCCCCGACAACACATCCGAGAATCTCCGCAGGATCGCTGGATCCACATTCACTGTCATGACGCTCCCCCGAGTCGTTGCAGGATCGACGCTCGGCGTTCGGCGTCATCGGGTTTGACGCAGCGAGTTCAGGATCGGTTCCATGCCGGCCGGCGGGCGAACTACGTCTGCGAGGTGTTTCGGCCGATCCAGCAACGGGGGTGGCGTCGGTGGCTCGGGTCCGGTTCGACGTCGTTCTCACACCGCAGTGTCGCGGACAGAGGAACAACTCGCCTGCCGGCGACTCGCGGCCGTCCAGTACCGTTGACCCGGCTAACGATCTACGGAGGTCAGGATGAGTGGGCGTCGACTGTCGTTCGCTGCCGCGGCCGGGCTCGCGGCAGCGATGGGTGTCGGGCGATTCGTCTTCACACCGCTACTTCCCATCATGGTCGACGCGGCCGAGGTGACGCCGAGCAGCGGAGCGGTCATCGCGACCGCAAACTACGCCGGCTATCTCGTCGGAGCGATTGCGTTGTCCGTACGTCCCTCGATCAACACGACAATATCGTTCAGGCTCTGGACAATGGTCCTCGTCGCCAGCGAGTTGGCGATGGCTGCAGCGCATTCCACCATCACGTTCTCGGCACTGCGGTTCGTGGCTGGTCTCGCGAGTGCCGCGATCTTCATCGCTTGCGCGAGTACCGTCACCGAACATCGAGCCGCCGGTGCCTCACCGGGCATCGCGTTCGGCGGAGTCGGCGCGGGCATCGCGGCGTCGGGAATTTTGACTCTGGTCCTCGGACCGCACCTGTCCTGGCAGGCGCTGTGGGTGTGCTCGGCGCTCCTGACAGCGATCCTCATCGCACCGGCGTGGACGCTGCGGGTACATTCCGAGGCCGCAACGCGGGCTGTGCCCGGCGATATCGATCGCCGGGCACCGGCCGTGTGGCGGACATTGCTGTTCGCGTACTTCCTCGAGGGTCTCGGCTACATCGTCGTCGGCACCTTTCTGGTGGCTGCCGTCGGTGGTCACGGCAGTACGACGGTGGGCCCGGTGGTGTGGATCGTCGTCGGGCTCGCCGCGATCCCGGCGACGGTACTGTGGCAGGCGATCGCCCGCCGAGCCACCCTGCGGAGCGCTCTGGTGGCAGACTTCGCACTGCAGTCCATCGCCGCAGTTCTGCCCGCTCTGACGGCGAACCCCGTCGCCTCTGTGTTGTCGGCTCTGTTGTTCGGCGGAACGTTCATGGGCATCACGATGCTGACGATGGCCATCGCGCAGACGCTTCCCGTAGGCCGTACTGCAGCAACACTGACTGCGGTCTACGGGCTAGGGCAGGTGCTCGGCCCACTGGTCGTCGCGCCTGCCATCGGCGACTCCTATTCGATCGCGTTCGCGATCGCGACCGCAGTGCTGATCCTCGGAACTGCAGGCGCGGTGCGGGTATCGCAGTCGATCACGCCTCGCTGAGCCGCATCGGCACTGCTGTGTAGCGGACCGTTGCCGTCACGCAAACGTCCACCGGCTCGCCCGTTCGACATCGCCACGATTTCGGCGACGATCGAGAGCGCTGTCTCTCCCGGCGTGCGCCCGCCGAGATCGAGACCGATGGGTGAGGACAACCGAGCCAGCGCGTCGACGCCGATTCCTGTGGCGAGCAGGCGTTCGCGTCGGTCCTCGTGTGTTCGACGGCTCCCCAACACCCCGATGTAACCCGCCGGGGTGCGTACCGCGACGTCCAGCAACGGAACGTCGAACTTCGGATCGTGTGTCAATACGCACAGCGCGGTGGTGCGATCGATCAGGCCGGCTTCCCAGTGCGCAGTGAGGTATTCGTGCGGCCAGGCCACGACCACGTCGTCGGCATGCGGAAACCGTTCGGCCGTGGCGAAGATCGGCCGCGCATCGCACACGACGGTGCGGTATCCCACGATTGCGGCCGCCTGGGCAACGGAATCAGCGAGATCGAGTGCTCCGAAGACGAGCAGCAGCGGCGGAGCCGGAAACGATCGAACGAATATCTCGACGGCTCGGCCGTCGACGTTCACTTCTCGCAGGCCGGATACGCCGTCCCTCAACATGTCTCGGGCGATGACGCCGGCCTGCGTGTCGAGTGCAGGGTGGCCGAGAGTTCCTGTCGCCTCACCGCCGCCGAGCACGAGGTGACCGCTTGCCGCCGCGACGGTCACCTCGGCGACGGCGGATCGAGACATGACCCGCATCAACAACTGTGCGAAGTGCGGGCGAGTCTCGGCGTCGATTCGTTCGACCACGACGTCGACGGTTCCTCCGCAGGTGAGGCCGATGGCGAACGGGTCGTCGACCGCGGCCCCGAACCGCAGCCGATCCCCGACTCCGACCGTCGCCGCCGACACCGCTGCATCGAAGACCGCGCTGTCGACGCACCCTCCGGATACACCGCCCAGAGCTGTACCGTCGCCGTCGACTGCCATGACTGCACCCACATCACGGACGGTGCTGCCGGATGTCGAGACGACGGTGGCCAGGCCGAAGGGCCGTCCGCTGGAGAACCAGGCGTCGAGGGTGGCTGCGAAGTCCAGCATCACGGCCCTACCGTCGCCCGAAGGCCCTGGACACCAGCCAGCCCTCGACCATTCCGGCGAGGAAGATGCCCGCGATCGGTGCGTATTTGCGCATCTGTTCGGGGAGCAGGCTCATCGCGTTCAGTTCGCCGCCCACCGGGCTTGCGACAGCGGTACTCACCGCTGCAGGCGTGGTTGGATCGGTTGTGGCCGAACCACTGAGCAGTGCTCCGAGATTGACGGCGAACTGTTGGAGCACCTTGTTCGAGACCGCAACGATCGCGCCTTTTCCGAACGAGACGATCTTTCCGCTGATCACCAGATCGGTGTTCAGGGTCAACCGCGAACGGTCACCGATCGACTCGACCGCGAGATCGACCTGGGCCTCGGCGTCACCGTTGCCGTGCGAGTCCGCGCCCTTGGCCTCCAGGGTGAGCGTGCGGGTCTCGGCGTCGACCTCGAGGAATCTGATCGTGCCTGCATACGACGCACTGATCGGGCCGACTTTGACCTTGACTCCACCGAGGTAGGTCTCGCCGTCCTTACCGGTGATGGCGGCCCCCGGTACGCACGTGGCCACCTTCTCGACGTCGTTGATCAGTCGGAAAACTTCCTCGGCGGAGGCGTCGATGTCGAGTGTATTGGTCAGTATCACTTACGAACTCCGTTCACACAGCCGGCGCAGCGGCGCTGCTCGGCGCACGAGTCGATGGCCTCGACTATGGTTTGGTACCCGGTACAGCGGCAGTAGTTCGACGCCACCACCTCACGGATCTGTTCCTTGGTGGCATCGGGGTTCTCGGCGAGGTAGCCCTCGGCCAGCATCAGGAATCCCGGTGTGCAGAAGCCGCATTGCAGTCCGTGGTGGTCTGCGAATGCCTGCTGCAGATCGTTCAATGCACCGTCGACGCCGAGTGATTCGACGGTCTCGATCTGTGAATTCTCCACCTGCGCTGCGAAGGTCAGGCACGCGCGGGCCGGCTTACCGTCGATCAGCACGGTGCAGGCGCCGCACACGCCGTGCTCACAGCCGACGTGGGTTCCGGTGAGCTGCAGATCGTGTCGCAGCACGTCGACCAGAGTACGGCGTGGTTCGGTGATCACTTCACGGACAGTGCCGTTGACGCTCAGCTCGATCAGCTGCTTGTTGCTCATGGCCTTCCCTTCGCCAATGCCGCCTGAACTGCGACGGGGGTGATCGGCGTGTCGTTCAGTTCGACTCCGGTGGAACGTAATGCGTCGTTGACGGCGTTGAGCACGGCGGCAGGTGCACCGATCGTGCCACCCTCACCTGCTCCCTTGGCACCGGATTCGGTGAACAGGCAGGGTGTTTCGAGGTGATGGATCTCGATGTCCGGGATTTCGCAGGCAGTGGGCACTTTGTAGTCGATGAAGCTGGCGCACAGAGGATTTCCATGGTCGTCGTACGACACCTGCTCGAACAATGCACCGGCGATGCCCTGGGCGATCCCGCCGCGGCACTGCCCCTCGACGATCTTGGGATTGATGGCGACGCCGCAGTCCTCGACGCACGCGTACTTCAGTATCTCCACCCGTCCGGTGCCCTCGTGCAACTCCACGACGACGCCGTGGGTGGCGTTGGAGAACGTCCCGTCGTTGAACACGTCGAAGCTGGCCGTCGCGGACAGTCCTGGTTCGACGCCCTTCGGTAGCAGTTGCGCCTTCAGGTACGCGACGTCGGCGATGTCCCGGTAGGTGACGTACTTCGAGTGGTCGTCGCGCTGACGGACCCGCCCCGAAGCCAGCTCGACGTTGTCGTCACGGGTCTCGAGCAGGTGCGCCGCGATCTCACACAGTTTGTCTCCCAGTTTGTTCGACGCCAATGCCACAGCACTGCCACCGATGGTGATCGAGCGAGAGGCAAACGACCCGAATCCGTAGGTGATGCGGTCGGTGTCGCCCTGCACGATCTTGACCTGGTCGACCGCGATGCCCAGTCGGTCGGCGACGATCTGCGCCATCGTGGTCTCGTGACTCTGCCCGTGGCTCATCGTTCCGGTGGTCACGACGACGGTGCCGGAGGTGTCCATCCTGACCTCCGAGATGTCGAACCCGGGGACCACGTTCATCTTTCGGGCCGCGAACGCACTGCTGCCGTATCCGGTTCGCTCGCTGAAGCACGAGTATCCGATGCCGATGTGTCGGCCCTCAGCGGTCGCCCGCTCCTGGAAGTCGTACCACCCACCGTCTCGTAGCGTCTGCTCGCACAAGTTCAGCGCCTCGAGGTACGAGCCCGGGTCGTAGGTGATGTTGTTGACGCCGGTGTACGGGAAAGCGGTGATGACGTTGCGCCGCCTGATCTCCACTGCGTCGAGCTGCAGTTCACGAGCCGCTCGCTCGAACAGTCGCTCCATCACCATGACGTACTGCGGCCGGGACACCCCGCGATACGGCGCGGTCGGTGCCTTGTTGCTGAACACCGAACGACCCCGCACTCGGTACGCCGGAACCTGATACACCCCCGGCATTTCCGCCGAGGCCATGAGCGGCTCGATGCCCGCTGTGAAGGGGTAGCAGGAGTACGCACCCATGTCGCACACGACATCTGCGTCGACACCGAGGATGTGTCCCTCGGCGTCGAATGCCGCCCGCACGTCGTACTGCTGTTCGCGTGCCAGGAAGGATGCCGTCAGGGCATCCTTGCGATCCTCGATCCACTTGATCGGGCGACGAAGTTTCAATGCCGCTGCGGCGACGGCGATCTCCTCGCGACCGACGACGCACTTCTGCCCGAACCCACCGCCCATGTCGGGCACGACCACCCGAACCTGACGTTCGTCGAGACCGAGGCACCGTGCGGTGACGGTACGGACCTGGTGCGGGACCTGCGTACAGATGTACATGATCAGCTGCTCGTCGCGGTCGTCCCAGTACGCGATGCACCCGCGTGTCTCGAGCGGAAGTGCGTTCTGGCGGCCGGTCCTCGAGTGCACCGAGACCACGGTGTGCGCGCCGTCGAAGATCTCGTCGATTCCGTCACTGGCAAACATCTGTACGTCGACGACGGTGTTGTTCGGAACCGAATCGTGAACCAGAGGCACGCCCTCGGACATGGCCTGATCTGCGGAGGTGACGGCGGTGACGGCCCGGTACGACACCCGGGCTGCCTCGAGCCCGTCCTCGACGAGGTAGGCATCGTCGGCGAGGACGATGGCCAGCGGCTCGCCGACGTAGCGGACCACGTCGTGTGCGAGGACCGGCATATCGGTGGGTACGAATTCGCTGAGTGGACGGGACAATTCGGCACGGATCGGCTGCAGGTCCAAGTCCGCCGCAGTGAAGACGCCGCGCACACCCTCGACTCCGGCGACATCACCGACGTCCAGACCGGTGATCGATCCGGCTGCGACGGTGCTGCGTACGAATTGAGCATGCAGCATTCCCGGTATCGCGATGTCGTCGACGAATCGGGCTCGGCCGGTGAGCAATCGCGGGTCTTCGCGGCGTGCGACCGAGGTGCCGACGAATTTCGGCGTGAGAAGCTGATCGACGCTCACGTGGGCACTCCCTGCGAGACCAGTGCGTCGCTGCAGGCTTCCGCGACCAACGTGCGCACCAGGGTGCGACGGTATTCGGCGGTGACCATGCCCTCGTCCTCCAGTTCCAATGATTGCGCCGCGGCGTCCGCACAATCGGCGAACGTTCCACCGCCGGCGAGCACAGCCTCGCTTGCCGGAGATCGCATCGGGCTCGCGCCGACCCCCGCGAGGGCGACGCGTCCGCCGGAGACGGCGACGCCGTCGAGATCGAGGGAGACTGCTGCGCCCACTATCGCGAAATCTCCCTGCCGCTCGGCATATTCGGTCACCGCAGCGTGCGGCGCCGGGTTCGGGAACACGATCTCGACGATCATCTCGTCGAACGCGAGATCGGTCGAGTAGTACCCGAAGAAGAACGAGTCGGACTCCACAGTTCGACGCCCCCGCACGCTCTCGACGACGATACGGGCGTCGAGCAGGACGGCGAGCAAGCACCATTCTGCAGTGGCGTCCGCGTGGGCGATGCTGCCTCCGACCGTGCCGCGTGTACGAATCGGGTAGTGCCCCACCCACCGCATGGCATCACGCAGAACAGCGAAGTCCGTTCCCACGTCGCCGGATTCGACGTCATGGTGGGTGGTGAGCGCGCCGATGTGCAGGCCGTCCGATTCTCGGCGGATGTAGCGCAGCGCGCTCAGCGCACCCACGTCGACCAGATGCCCCGGCCGGGCGAGGCGGAAGTTCATCATGGCGACCAGAGACTGACCCCCGGCGATGATCTTCGCGTCCTCGCCCAACTCCGCCAGCAGCCGCACTGCACCCGAGACGTCGCGCGCCCGGTGGTAGTCGAACTGTGCGGGCTTCATCAGACCCGTGCCTCGCCTGCAACTACCTCGGCGGGTTCGTCGACGAGTGTGTCCAGTTCGCGTCCCTTGGTCTCCGGTGCGAAATACGCCATCCAGATCACCGCGAACAACACGAAAGCAGTGACGATGCCGAAGGTCAACGGAAGACCCAGGATCGGCCACATGACGGATCCGAAGAGCAGTGGCGCGAAGCCCGTGGCCACCCGACTGACCGAGGATGCGTACCCGAAACCCGAGGCGCGGATGCTGGTGGGGTACAGCTCGGAGACGTAGCAGTAGAGCACCGGGATGGTGAGCTGAATGACGAACCCGAAGATGCCGAGCCAGATCAGCGCAGCCGACTGAATGTCGAGCATGACGGCGAACATGACCAGCGCACTACCCGCGATCGGACCGGACAGCCCGATGACCCACTTGCGGCCGAAGATCTCCACGATGAACGCCGAGGTGAGCACACCGACGATACCGACTCCGGTCATGAGCGTCGTACCGGCGAAAGCTGCGAACTCCCCGTAGCCCTCGGCGCGCAGAATGGACGGCATCCAGCTCAGGGCTGCGTAGTAGAGCAGCATGATCGACACGAACAGCATCCAGGCTGCGGCGGTGATCCGGGGGCTGTAGCGCCAGACCGATTTCAACTGCGTCAGAGCAGCTTTCATCCCACCGGCACCCTTCGGTGCCGTATCCGCGACGATCACGTACTCGACGGCCTCGGATCCGGTGCGTGTCACCATGTCGTCGATGACGGCGCGGGCCTCGTCTTCTCGGCCGACCTTGGCCAGGTATATCGGTGACTCCGGGATGCCGCGTCGCACCCAGAACAGCAGCAGCGCAGGCAGAACCATGAACAGCAGCATGTAGCGCCAGCGAACGTCACCGTCGATCGGGACCAGAAGTGTTGCCACGACGCCGCAGACGGTGGCACCGATCGGCCACCAGACGTCCATCGCGGACAGTATCTTGCCGCGAATGCGGCGTGGTGAGAATTCGCTGACCAAAGCGTAGTCCACCGGGATGCAACCGCCGAGGCCGAACCCGGCAAGGAACCGCAGGATGATGAAGATCTCGAAGTTCGGCGCGAAGGCACCGAGGACCGAGAACAGCGCGAAGATCAACAGCGTCAACGAGAATGCACGTTTTCGCCCGACTCGGTCGGCGATCGTTCCCCACACGACGGCACCGACGGCCATGCCGATCAGATTGCCGGTGGCGACGAGCCCGCGCTCGGCCTGGGACAGATCCCAGTAGGTCCCGAGAAGCGGAGTCAAGAAGCCGTTCAGCGCCACGTCCCAGGCGTCGAACATGTAACCCAACCCGCCGATGATGAAGATCTTGCCCTGCACACCCCATTTCCAGGGGAGTTCCTGTACTACCTGATCACCAGTCTTCATCGCAGCCTCCGGCGCGGTGTTGTGGTCCGAAGTGGTCATCGGACGAACGAGTAATGGAATTTCTCGTCGTCGCTGTCGTCGAGCGGAGTACCGCTCCACAGCCAGTCGTACGAGATGTCGGACTCCCCATCGAACGACGCCAGTGTCGCGTCCCGCTTCTGTTGCTCGGGTCCATCGGGTATGTGATAGAAGGTCTTGTTCTGCAGGCTCGCGTCCTGGACCATCCGCGCGTGCCGGGCTCGGCGAAAGACATAGCGCGCCAACGCGTCGTCGATTCCGCTCGAGGTGACCTTCGCGAGTTCCTCGGCGAGCACTGCCGCATCTTCCATCGCCTGCGACGCGCCCTGCGCCTGATACGGCAGCATGGCGTGGCACGCGTCGCCCAGCAACGCGACGCGGCCGTCGGTCCAGCGAGGATCAGGTCTGCGGTAGTAGAGCGCCTGGCACAGCACGTTCTCGTCGGCCTTCGACAACATCGCGTGGGCGCGGTCGTCCCAGTCCGGGAACGTCCCCATCAGTTCCTCGGGCCCGACGAGCCGAGGTCCGCCGTCGCGAACCTCGTCGGTGCACGGTGCCAGCGCAACGACATTGAGATATTCACCGTTGCGAATCATGTAGTGCACCAGGTGTCGGTCGGGCCCGTACCAGATGGTGCTCTGGTATCGATCGACGAGCCAGCGTGTGGCCGGATCCTTGACGATCCGATCGCCGGGAATGAGTGCGCGGTAGGCCATTTCACCGGAGAACACCAGAGTATCGGGCAGACCGATCAGATCGCGTACCGTCGAGCGGATTCCGTCGGCTCCG
Organism: Rhodococcus sp. MALMAid1271; assembly: GCF_049195265.1. Taxonomy (NCBI): domain Bacteria; kingdom Bacillati; phylum Actinomycetota; class Actinomycetes; order Mycobacteriales; family Nocardiaceae; genus Rhodococcus; species Rhodococcus sp. MALMAid1271. The sequence continues at coordinate 16,533 of NZ_JBMIRQ010000040.1, forward strand.
ATGAGCAGGTCCGATTCGTACCGCCGTCCCGCTTCGGTGACCGCGACGGGCCGCATCGGGTTGGTCCGGTCGACCTCGACGACCTTCGCGTCGGTCTCGAACACCACGACCGGGCCGGGCCCCTCGGGGTCGAGGCACTGAGCGTGGATCGCAGAGTGCAGGTCTGCACGGTGGTAGTGCCAGTACGGCGCGTTGAAGGTCTTCTTGCAGTATTCGCCGAGCGCGGTGAGAGCGATGACCTTGCCGTTCTCCCAGCGCCTGCGCACCTGATCCATCGGTTCGGTCTTGATCGCTTCGAGCTTCTCGCGCATACCGAGGGCAATGAGGACGCGGCTTGCGTTCGGTGCGGTCTGAATCCCTGCTCCCACCTCACCGAGCTCGGCAGCGGCTTCGAGGACCGTCACCTGGATTCCTCTGTGCCTCAGCGAGAGCGCCGCGGTCAGCCCGCCGAGGCCGCCCCCTGCGACGACCACTTCGATCGGTGCCATGTCAGTTCTCCACCAATCGACCTTCGGTGACGACATCGATGCCGTCGATGGATACGGTGCAGGCACGCATTCCGATGTCGAGGTGTGCGTAGGAGTCTCGGCCGAGTACGGGGTGCGGGCCGGTGGACCACAGGAAGCTGCCGGCGAAAGCGCGGGCGTCCATACCCATGATGTCGTCCTTGCCGTACATCGCGGCAGCGAACCAGTCGCCGGTCTTCATCAATCCCCAGCCCATGTGGGACAGGTAGCGGGCCCACTTGTCGTTGGAGTCGGCGAAGAACATGTTGAGCAGAGCCGCCTCCGCGCCGCCGGTGACCTCGTCGATGTGTCCGTTGGTGACGGTCAGTGTCGTCGTGTCGCGGACGAACTCCTTGAACGGCAGCAGGATGTCGCCCTCGGACAACACGATCCGTCCGTTGGAGATCTCCGGCCAACACAGCACCATGGTGGACGGCCAGTGGTCCCAGCGTCCCTTGTCGTCGGCGAAGCCCACCTGGAACTCGGGCTGCGAATTGCTCAGCTGAACGGTGAGATCGGTGCCGGCCTCGTTGGTGATGCGCATGGTCGAACCGTTGCGGATCAGATCCACACCGGCCTGTACCCGTTCCTTGTCCCCGTCCTGCGGCATGTTCCTGATGAGCACGTCCGGCGCGTCGCACACGAAGATGATGCGCGTTCCGGCGGCCAGTATCTCCTGCTGGATGGGGGCGTGGATGAAACCCTCACTGGTCAGATCGACCACGAGATCGGCTCCCTTGAGCATGTCCTGGGCGACCGAACTGTTCATCACCGACACGAGACCGGGGCCGGCACCGGTGTGGGTGCTCGGCATCGGTGCCGGACTGCCGCCGGGAACGGTGGCCGACAGTACTTGTGCGCCCAGGCTCTGGGCCGCCCCGAAGGCAGCCGACACGTAGTCCCCGCGGCTCGACGGCTCCGCGAGAATCACCACCTGCTCTCCGGGCCGAACTTTGCACAGCTCGAGCTGACGGGTGAACGCGCGCAGGAGATCAGCTGATCGCAGATCGAACATCTCGGTTCCTCTCATGAGGGTTCTCGGTTGACTCGTTGTCGGTGATTCCGCCCAGGCGGGCAAGGTCTTTCAGATATGGAACTTCGTCGCGCGCGTCGAGCAACTCGCGGCGAGTCACCGTTGCCGACACCGAGCCGATGCTTTCGTCCATCTCGACGATGGTGCGCCCCTGCGGTCCGACGATGACGCTGTGGCCCGCGAACCGTGGGCCGTCCCCGGTCTGTCCGGTGAGTCCGGCGGCTGCGACGACGACGCCGTTCTCGAGTGCTCGCGAGCGGGTGAGCAGTTTCCATACGTGCAAACGGACGTGTCCGAAGGCCGACGGTACGGCGATCACATCGGCCCCTCGTTGGACGAGATCGCGGACCGTCTCGGGAAACCCGGCCTCGTAGCAGACCACGACCCCGATGCTGCCGAACGGAGTGCTGACCAGCAGCCCGCTCTCCGCACCGGGCGTGAACACCGTTTTCTCCCGATCCCACAGAAAGCGCTTGTGCCCCAACGCGAGCAGGCCGTCCGGACCCACGACGAGCGAGCTGTCGAACACTACTCCGGCGCTGTCGCGGAACACGATCGCTGTCACCAGAACCGTGTCGGTCTCGACAGCGAGCTCGCCGAGCGCGACCGAAGTGGGGCCGGGCACCGACTCGGCCAGCGCCTCGACACCGTCGAGATCGTAACCGCTGGCGAACAATTCGGGCAGCACGATGATCTTGGATCCACCGGCGGCGAGCGTTCGCACTTGCGCACTCACTGCGTCGATGTTCTGCTGCCAGGCTCCGACCCGCGAACCTGTCTGCACCACGGCGATATCGAACGTATCGACAACCGTGTCGGTGGCGATGCCGCGCGGACGGGCCGAGGTCGTCACTGCGCCACTCGATTCATGTCGGTGGTGTAGAACGGGCCCGCCAACCTGCCGAGGAATCGGTGCTCGAGTGTGTCGACGTGCAGATCCTCGGTGAGCACCCCTGGCCGGCTGGTCACGGTGGTGACGGTACCGAGCACCAGGGTGTCGGATCCGAGCGCGATTTCCTGCAGAGTCCGGCATTCCAGCGAGACAAGGGATTCGAGGACCGACGGGGCCGCGACGGATAGCGATGGAATTGCCGTCATGTTCGAGAGCTCGAACTCGTCGACGTCCGCATCGACGGTGGCGAAACTCGCGGTCACCGCATTCACGGTTTCGGCGGCCGGAATGTTGACGACGAATTCGCCGGTCTCTCGGATGTTGACCAAGGTGTCCTTGAACTCGCCCGGGAATCCGATGCGCTCGCCGATGGAGATCATCAGCGTGGCCGGGTTCCGCGACGCGACATTGAAGAAACTGAACGGTGCCAGGTTGCGAACGCCGTCACCCGACACCGTGGAGATCCACGCGATCGGACGAGGCTGCACCGCACAGGACAGCAATTTGTACACCTCCGCCGCCGACATCGAGTCGATGTCGTGGCGGGTGCGATCCGTGAGCTCCAGAGAGTCGCCTACCTGGGAAGTCATCGACACGAGCCTTCTTTCGCTTGCTGTGCAACCGGTCGTGCAACCGATTGCGTTGCTCTGACGATAGAGGGATTTCGCGCTCGATGTCGAGCTTTGGGCGACAAATCCGAAACCAATTAATAGCGCCGTTACACGGGCACCGGCTGCGTAACCTGCGCCTTACTCGCCGCGCAACCCGGCCCTGGCCGTGTCGATCGGACTGCCGGTTCGGCGCGGAGGTCCGTACCCCTCCGACGTCCCGTCCACGATGCGCACCTCGTCCTCCCACGGAACTCGGTAGGTTCCGTTGGCCAGGTCGCGAACGTAGGTGTACGGGCAATCGCGTGCCCCACCGTCGAGCGCGGTGTACCCACGATGGCCCAGTTGGTAGATGTTGTTCTCCACTCCCCACCCGCGACGTGCCGCATCGGCCCGGGCCGGCTCGATCGACACGGTCACCACCCGATCGGGTGTGGAGTCGCCGCGCTCGATGATCGTTCCTTCGTAGTCGCACACCATCGCCTCGCCCATCGACGGGATGCCATTGCCGTCCTCTCCCGCCAGACACACCGAAGCCGTGTACGCCAGATTATGGAAGGCATTGGCCTCGTTGGTGATACGCCAGGACTGCCGCAGCGGAAACTTGTACCCGGCCGTCCGCAGCAGCACGTTGGCACCGCGGTAACTCGCCTCACGCGCCATCTCGGGGAACATTCCGTCGTGGCAGATCAACAGCGACAGCACCGATCCCTTGGGCCCCGGGCAGACCGGCAGGCCGATATCGCCCGGCTCCCAGGGCTCCTTGGGCGTCCACGGGTGGAGTTTGCGGACGTACAGCGCGATCTCACCTCGGTCGTCGACGATGATTCCGGAGTTGAACGGCGCGCCGCCGGGGTTGCGTTCCATGATGCTGAAGCACCCCCACACGTTCGACTCACGGCATGCATCGCGCAATCGCTCCACCTGCGGACCGTCCATGTCACACATCACCTCGTCGGACGCCCACGAGGACTTGCGAAGCCCGTGCAGCGAGTACTCCGGGAACACCACGAGGTCGAGAGCCCCGAACCCGGCCTTGGCCTCGCGCAACTGCCTGCACACACGATCGGTCGTCGCGTTCACATCGTCCATACTCGTGATCAGCGGGACCTGCTGCTGAACCAGGCCGAGCGTGAGCGACGTCGGCGTCGGATTGAGACCACCCAAACCTGTCATCGATTATCCGTTCCTCGAAGGGGCAACTTGTTGCGCAAACGATTGCGCACGGTGCTAGCTTAGGGGTCATCAGGGGTCGGGGCAGCGCCGACGGAGGATCGAGGGGAACCGCCAGTGGACAGCACTACATCGGGGAGCGTCACGCTCAAGACGGTCGCAGCCGCTGCGGGAGTACACGTCTCGACCGTGTCCCGAGCTCTGCGCCGCGTTGCGCTCGACCCGGCCGGTGCCAGCGCCGGAGATCTGCGGCTGTTCGAGTTGGCCCGCGAGATGGACTACGTCCCCAACCCCAACGCGGCGAGCTTGACCACCAAGAAGTCCACCGCGTTCGGAGTCCTCGTCCCGCGATTGACCGACGTGGTGCTCTCGGCGATGTACGACGCCATCGAGGAGACAGCGAACCGGGCCGGCTACGAGACGTTCGTCGCCAACACCCACGACGATCCGATTCAGCAGCGCCGACGCATCGATCTGCTGCTCGGCCGCAATGTCGACGGACTCATCTTCGGCGACGCCCGTCTCGACAGCGAGAACCTCGAGGACCTCCACCGCCGGGGCATCAAGTTCGTCCTCATCAGCCGTCGATACCCGGGCATGACCTCGGTGACGTGCGACGACCATCGGGGCGGATATCTCGCCGGCGAGCACCTGGCCGGACTCGGCCACACCCGAGTGGGGATCGTGTCCGGCCCGGCGTGGGCCAGCACCGGAATCGACCGATTGGAAGGCTGCCGAGCTGCCCTCCGCGATGTGGGCATCGACGTTCCGGACGCGTACGTTCGGGAAGAAGGCTTCGATCCCGAGGCCGGACGACGCGGGGCCACAGCACTTCTGGCATTGCCGACACCTCCGACGGCCATCTTCGCAACCAACGATTTCAGCGCCATCGGAGTCCTCGGTGTTCTGCGCGAAGCGCACTTGCAGCCGGGAAGGGACATCGCCGTCGTCGGCTACAACGACATCTCGATCTGCAGCGAACTGACGGTACCCCTGACGACAATTCACAGTCCGCACCGCGAAATCGGCACACGCGCAGCCGAAATGCTGCTGGCCGTCACTCACGGACTTCCGGTGTCCTCGACGACACTCACGCCGACGCTGGTCGTCCGTGACTCCACGGTTCCGGGACGAAGTGCACCCTCACCCTCCGACCAGCGCGTCGGTACGTGATCGAATCGGGGCCGTCGCCGGTCCACGCTCGGTGACGGCAAGCGCTGCAGCGGCATTCGCCCGCAGCGCCGCCTCGTAGAGGCCCAGTCCGCGCGACAGTCCCGCCAACAACACACCGGCGTGCGCGTCGCCTGCACCGTTGGAGTCGACCGCCTGCACCGCGAACCACCGATGCCCCGGGACGCACCTGTCCAAGCAACTGCTCGGTGATGGAATCGATTTCGGTCGCATCGGTCATGAGCGCACCCTCGCGCTCATTGACACTCACGATGTCGGCCCGGGCTAGCACAACGTCCACGACGCGCCGGTCCAGAGTCGCGATCAGCGGCGACGGATCGAACAGGACCAGAACGCCGTCGGGGAGCGATGGGAGCCACTCGGTCAGTGCCGCGGCGTTACTCTCGTGTGCCAACCCATAACCGGTGACGTAGACCAGATCACCGGCTCGAACCGCACTTGCCTCGAGGTCCGCAACGCCCAATTCGGCTTCGGCTCCCGGGTACGTCACGAAGGTGCGCTCGGCATTCGCGTCGACGAGAGCAATGCAGAATCCCGAATCCTTGTGCCGTGGTCGATCATTGACCACGCTTGCCCCACTCGCAGCCAGGGCGTCGCGGACGACCGAGCCGTAGTGACCGGAACCGAACCTTCCCGCGAATACGACCGGAAGGTCATCACGAATGGCGGCCACCATGACATTGAGGCCACCGCCCGCCGTCTCGTTCACCGACGTCGCCACGACGTCTCCGCCCGGAGTCGGGACCTCAGGAACGGCCATCACCACGTCGACGATGACTTGGCCGGTATGTATCAGCCGCGGACTCACCGCGCTACGGCTTCGGTGCGGCGGGCTCCCCCGGTAGCGAGATACAGGCCGGCGGCGACCACGAACGACGCGACCCATCCAAGGCCGTTGTCACCGATCCAGCTGCCCGACAACGGCCCGGTGAAGATGACGTCGCCGTCCACAGCGATGGCAGTGAACAGGAACCCGACGACGATACCCGCTGCCCAGCTCACGAACGCGTACCAATTGACTCCGCCGGAATACCAGTAGCGGCTGGTGTTCCCTGTGTTCATGATCGATGCCGCGTCGTAGGTCTTGCGCTTGATCATGTCGGATATGAACACCCCGAGCCATGCCGTCAGAGGAACCGCGAGAACCGAGATGAAGGTGATGAACGGGCCGTAGAAGCCGTCGGAAATCAGCATGAAGTAGATGGCACCGACGAAGGTGACGAACACGTCGACAGCGACCGCGTAGACCCGCTTGATTCGGAAGCCGAGCGTCAAGGTGGTCAAACTCGCCGAATAGACCGAAAGGTGATTGGAGAGCAGCAATCCCCCGAATGCGGTGATCAGGTACGGAACTGCCATCCATGCCGGAAGAATCTCCCGGATCGCCGCGACCGGGTCCGACGCGGACGCGAGGCTGTTGTCACCGGCCGAGAGCAGTGCGCCGAGGCCTATCAGGAGTACGAGCGGAATACCCGCACCCGCAGCGCTGGAGAGCACCAACGAACCGGCACCGACGCTCTTGCGTTGGTAGCGCGACATGTCGGCTCCGGCGTTCGCCCAGCCGATACCTGTTCCCGCAGCGATGGTTCCGACACCGATGACCATCGAACTGATCGATCCCGCCGGGGTACTGGTCACGGCGGCCCAGTCGACCGTGGCGATCAAGAAGGCCGCAACGAAGATGTTCAAAGCACCGAAGATCCATGTGGACCAGCGCTGGATGACGAGAATGGCCGAGTGCCCGAGCCCGCTGACGACGAGTGTGAGCACGATGAATACGACAATGGACACGAGCGTGACGACGGGATGATCCTTGGCGGCGCCGGATCCTCCGAACGTCAGAGTGAAGATCGACAGCAACACGAACGCTGCGGTGGTGGTGTTGACGGTTTCCCAACCGAGCCGCGACATCAACGAAACAAGCGTCGGTCCGATGTTGCCTCGGACCCCGAATGTGGCTCGCGACAGGGTGAGACTGGGGGCACCACCGCGTCTCCCTGCGATCGAGACGATGCCGACGATGGCGAAGGATCCAGCTGCACCGATCAGCGCCACGATCAGTGCCTGCCAGATGTTCAGCCCGGTGAACACCACGAGAGTGGCACCGAGCGGCAGCCCCAGGATGGAGATGTTCGCGGCGAACCACACCCAGAACAGCTGCAGTGGATTACCGTTGCACTCGTCCTCCGGGACGGGCTCGATCCCGCGAGTTTCCAGTGTCAGAGCGTCGGCGGCGGTGTCCGAGACGGAGGTGGCGGCGGAAGAGGTCATGGTTGTGCTCCAAAGTGAGTCGAACTGTGTCAGTTCGTATTACGGAGAGCGAGCAGCCGATCGACGACAGGCTCGAGATCGAGCGAGTTGACGTCGACGACCGTTCGGATCGCGTCGCCGGGCCACGCTGCCAGGCCACCGACGGCCCCGCGGACAGCACCTGCTATCGCCGCGATGGTGTCGGTGTCGCCGCCGATGGTGGCGGCTGCGAGTACGACGTCCCAGGGGTCGTCGTACGCAACGGCCAGAGCAAAGGCCGCTACCACTGATTCCTGTGACGCAACGGATGTACCGACGATGTCGGCGACCGTATTCGTGATGTGTCGATCGGTGGTGTTGCCGACCAACTGGACCGCCCACTCGATTCGGGTCGCGATGTCTCCACCGGCAACCCAGTATCCGCGGGTGGCGCCCTCGGCCGCAGCAGCAACGCCGGTGTCGACTGCTTCGGGTAGGTCCGCGCCTGCGATTCCGGCACTGATCGCGCCGGCTACCGCTGCGGCAGAGGCTATTCCGAGGGAAGTATTGTGGGTGACGAAGCTACATCGGTAGATCGCGTCGACGAACGCACTCATGCCGTCGTCCAGCGAGGCTGCGATAGCCGCAGGCGTGATCCGCATGGCCGCACCGTTGGTACTACCGAATCTACCGGCTTCGGTCGGTTCCGAACCGTCGAGAATGCGTTCGACTGCGCGCTTGGTCGACGGACCGAGGAGGTCCAGCGATCCGCGTGCCTTCATTCGCGCTTCCCAAGCGATCAGGGCGTGCGCGAACGCTGACGGATCTACCACACCGCTCCCGTCGATGATCAACTGCGCCAACATGATCGCTTGCTCGGTGTCGTCGGTGATCGAACCGGCAGGCATTCCGTGTGCGATGAACTGACGTGGACCGGCATCGACGAATCCGCGCAACCGGCCGTAGTCCTCGGCAATGTCTTCGCGGCACATCGATTGCGTCGGCATTCCCAGCGCATCGCCCAGAGCCAGGCCGTAGAAGGCCCCGAGGGCGCGATCGCGAGAAGCAGACATCGAAACAGTCCTTGCCGAGAGTGGGTGATCGATCAGGAATTGAATGCGAGGTGGAGCCGAAAGCGGTCGGGCGCGAGCAGGCTGACAACCTTCTCGACGAACCGACCCGATGAGTCTCGACTGACACGAATGCTGTGCAAGTACGGGGTGCCCACCGGCACGTCGAGAACTGCCGCGTCGGATGCGTCGACCGGGACCACCGAGACCCATTGCTCACCGCTGGCGGCCACCAGCCCTGCGGACCTCAAGGTCGCCGTCAGGGAATCCTCCACCAGTCCGTTCTCGGGCAGTGCCGCGAGCGGTCCGAGTGCGGGAATGCGGCTGCGCTCCAACGACACCGGACGCCCGTCGACCACGTGTCTCACTCTGTCGACGGCAACGAAGTTCAGCGTGGACGTACCGGCCTCGGCAGCCAACTCCGGATCGACGATGCGCTCGATGCGGAGGGTACGGGTGTGCATCTCGACGCCCGCAGACGACAGGGCACGAGCCCACCCGTCGGCGGTCTCGATCTGATGCCCGTCGAAGGTGACCAATGATCCTATGCCGCTGCGCTTTTCGATCAGCTTCTGATCTTCCAACTCACTGAGCGCAGAACGAATGGTTCCACGACTGACAGCGAACTCGCGGGCGAGTTCGTTCTCTCCTGGCAAGAACGAACCGGAAGGGATGTCACCGGACTCGATGGTGTTCTTGAGTGAGGCGAGCACCTGATGACGCTTGTGCCGCGCGCGCTCCGATGTGCGCTGGGTCATAGCGGGCTCGGTCATGCCAAAACCGTACATCGCAAAAGTGAACCTGTACAGAGCCTGTTTAATTTAACGAGCGCAGCACACACGTACAGACCCGGTCTTCGATGAGAATCAACCCGGAAAACCGAGACGTGACGTAGATCGCCAGGTGCTCTACCAGCACTTTCCACTTGACGGCCCGTGTGCACGTGCCAAGGATGTTTGACAAGCCCTGTACGCAGGGAAGGCGTCGCCGGGACGCGTGAGACCCACTCGTCTTCGAACCATGCACACCACATCCGAGGAGAATCCAATGCCCACCACAGTGGCCGATCAACTCGTTCGAGGACTCGTGGACGCCGGCGTCGAACGCATCTACGGCATCGTCGGCGACAGCCTCAACCCCGTAGTAGACGCGGTGCGTCGAACCGGCGGATCAGCCAAGGGCGGCATCGACTGGATTCACGTCCGACACGAGGAAGCCGCGGCCTTCGCTGCATCGGCCGATGCACAGACCACCGGCAGGCTGGCTGTCTGCGCAGGATCCTGCGGGCCCGGCAACCTGCATCTGATCAACGGCCTGTACGACGCACACCGTTCCGGCGCACCAGTACTGGCGATCGCCTCGCACATTCCCAGCAGCGAGATCGGCTCGGGCTACTTCCAGGAAACGCACCCCGATCGGCTGTTCGGAGAATGCTCGCTCTACAACGAGTTCATCTCCACCGCCGAGCAGGCACAACGCGTGTTCCGCGCAGCGATGAACGCGGCCATCACCGGCGGTGGAGTGTCGGTGCTCACGCTCCCCGGCGACATCGCCGAACTATCGGCTGCCGGAACGATGGATCCGATCGCGATACCCACGAAGCCGGTCGTCACTGCGCCGGCAGCAGACATGAAGAAGCTGGCCGACGCCATCAACGGTGCCGAAAAGGTCGCGATCTTCGCCGGCTACGGCGTCAAGGATGCCCACGACGAGGTGGTTGCGTTTGCCGACACCATCGGAGCTCCCATCGGACACTCGTTGCGCGGCAAGGAATTCATCCAGTACGACAACCCGTACGACGTCGGAATGACGGGGTTGCTCGGCTACGGAGCAGCGCATGCGGGAATCCACGACGCCGATCTGCTCATCCTGCTGGGCACCGACTTTCCGTATCAGCAGTTCCTGCCGGAGGACGTCACCACCGCGCAGATCGACATCGATCCGACGAAGCTCGGACGCCGAACATCGGTGCAGTATCCGATCCACGGTGACGTCGGTGCCACACTGAAGGCGTTGCAGCCGTTGGTCACTCGCAAGTCCGATCGCCGCTACGTGGACAAGTGGGTGGACAAGCACAACGATTTGATGGGCAAGTCCGTCGGCGCGTACACCCGCAACGCCGAGAAGCTGGTACCCATCCATCCCGAGTACGCGGCCTCGATACTCGACGACCTCGCGGCCGACGATGCCGTGTTCACCACCGATACCGGCATGTGCAACGTGTGGACCGCGCGCTACATCAACCCCACCGGCAGAAGGTCTTTCATCGCCTCGATGCTGCACGGCTCGATGGCAAACGCACTGCCGCACGCCATCGGCGCGCAGTTCGCCAACCCCGGTCGACAGGTGGTCTCGATCTCCGGCGACGGCGGCTTCTCGATGCTGCTCTCGGAACTGCTGACCGTCGCGATGTACAAGCTGCCCGTCAAGATCGTGTTGTTCGACAACTCGACACTGGGGATGGTCAAAGCAGAGATGCTCGTCGACGGCCTACCCGACTTCGGCGTCGACGTTCCCCAGGTCGACTACACGGGCATCGCTACCGCGTCGGGTATCCACGCACAGCGAGTCGAACGGCCGGAGGACATCAGCGGCGCACTCGAAACCGCTTTTGCGGTCGACGGACCGGCGCTGGTCCAGCTGATCACAGATCCGATGGCGCTGTCGGTGCCTCCCACCATCACTGGGGAGCAGATCAAGGGTTTCGCGCTGGCGATGAGCAAGGTCGTCCTCAACGGCGGCGTCGGCGAGGCGGTTCGGATGGCGAAATCGAATTTGCGCAACGTACCCCGGCCCTAGTCCGCTGCTCGGTCGGTCCGGCGCGGGCACGTCAGCCGTTCGAGCTACGGCTATTCTCGACGGACCGCCCAAACCGGACATCGCGATCCGGAACCAGACGTATCGGAAGGCACCACTATGGCCATCGACTACACGCGCAAGCCCTCGTCCGGGCAGTCCCCTGCACCGCAGGCCGGAGCTCCCGTCAGCCTGAGCAAGGTGACGCTGTCCAAGGCCTCTCCGACGATCAGCCTCACGAAGTCCGGTGAGAAGCAGGGCTCGATGCGGGTGAACCTCAACTGGTCGACCGGCGCACCGGCAGCACAGCCGAAGAAGAAGGGCTTCCTGGCGAAATTGGCCGCGGCCTCGTACGGCAACGGCGGTGTCGATCTGGACCTCGGTTGCCTCTACGAATTGCGCGACGGTTCCAAGGGCGTCGTGCAGGCACTGGGCAACAGTTTCGGTTCGCTGCAGGATGCGCCGTTCATCGCGCTCGACGGCGACGACCGCTCCGGTTCGGTCAGCGGCGGCGAGAACATGCACATCAACCTCGCTCATCCGGAGAAGTTCACCCGCATCCTGATCTTCGCGATGATCTACGACGGCGCACCGAACTGGGCTGCAGTCGACGGAGTGGTGACGCTCTATCCCACCAACGGACCGCAGGTCGAGGTCCGGCTCGACTCGGCCGAGAACTCGGCACGAATCTGCTCGATTGCGTTGTTGCAGAATACTTCTGCAGGGATCACGGTCACTCGTGAGGTGGAGTACATCCAAGGTAGCCAGGCCGACCTCGACAAGAAGTACGGCTGGGGACTGCGCTGGGCGGCGGGCCGGAAATAGTCAGCGGGGCTGCGGCGGAACCATTTCCAGTCGGACGCCGATCAAACGGACCTCACGGCTGTGGTCCAGTCGATCCAACAGAGCCACTGCTGCGGCGGTCAGGGTTGCCGAGTCGAAGGTCGGCGCACCGGCTATCGGTGCGCTGACGGTGTGGGTCTCGAACGGCGCATAGCGGATCTTCAGTGCCGCCCGAACTGCCGGCCGGTTCTCGGCTTCGATATCGGCCAACACCTTCGACGTCAAACCGGCGACCTCGTCTCGGACGACCGCCCAGTCGGCGACGTTGGTCTGGAATGTGACCTCACGGCTGTGCGATCGTGCAACCCACGGCTCCGAGGTCACCGGTGCGAGGTCGACGCCTCGCCCTTTCGTACCGAGCCACGGACCGATCTTCGGGCCGAACGCCGCGGCGAGGTCCGCGTCCTCGGCATCGGCCAGTTCTCGGACTGTCGAGATGCCGAGGGCGGCCAGCCTCTTCGAGATCTTCTTGCCGATCCCCCACAGCGCATCGGTACCGCGCTCACCCATCACGTCGAACCAGTTGTCCTGCGTGAGCCGATAGATTCCCTGCGGCTTGTCGAAGTCGGTGGCGATCTTGGCTCGTAACTTGTTGTCTCCGATGCCGACCGAGCAATGCAGCCCTGTTGCGTCGAACACCGCATCGTGCACTGTCTTCGCCATACCCTCGGGGTCGTCGGTCTCCACACCGAGAAACGCCTCGTCCCAGCCGATGACCTCGACCACGACGCCCAACGATCTCAGGGTGTCCATCACCGTCGCCGACGCCTCGTCGTATGCCGGCTTGTCGACCGGGAGGAAGACTGCGTCGGGGATCTTCTTCGCCGCGACGCGCAGCGGCATCCCTGAGCCGACCCCCTTGGCCCGCGCCTCGTACGAGGCCGTCGAGACCACTCCGCGCTCGGACGGGTCGCCTCTGCCGCCGACCACCACCGCCTTGCCCGCCAGATCGGGGTTGCGCAGCACTTCCACGGCCGCGATGAACTGATCGAGATCGACATGCAGTACCCATCGGCGACGCGCTGGTTCGGTTGGGGTGCTCCCTGTCATGGTGTTCAGTGTGCCCGTGGTGTCTCATGACGCCATGACAAAATCGATATCTCGCACCATCGGGCGGGCCCTGTTGGGGGCGTTCCTCGTCTTCGCCGGACTGAGCCACCTGTTCTGGGCGCGTACTGCCTTCGCGGCGCAGGTTCCGTCGTGGGTGCCGCTGAGCACCGACTTCGTCGTATTGGCATCGGGCGTCGTGGAGATTGTGTTGGGCTCGGCGCTGCTGATCTGGTCTGCGCGCGCACCGCTGGTCGGCTGGGTGGTCGCCGCCTTCTTCGTCGCAGTGTTCCCCGGCAACATCTCGCAGTTCCTCACCCACACCGACGCATTCGGCCTCGACTCCGACGCAGCACGAGGAATCCGGTTGCTTTTTCAGCCGCTGCTCATCATGTGGGCACTGTGGTGCACCGGGGCCTGGGCTCGGTATCGTCCGTCCCGACGGCGACGTGGCGGGCGTCAGTAGGTGGATCGCTGCTCGGCTGCAACGATGCCGTGGTGCAGTTCTGCCACGTCGGGGTGGGCACGCGTCCGGGACTTCCACGCGTTCTCGCCGTAGGTGTCGTAGATCGGATTGTCCGGATCGTTCTCGATGCCGCGCGAATGCTGCGCCAATTCGGGCGGCAGTTCGATGATCGGTACCACGGCGTCGAGGGCGGGACTCAGAAAGTGCGGCACCGATATTCGGTCCGTGCCGAGCTCGGGAGCGAGAACCCGATGCCGCGTCGCCCGTAGGTAGCCGCCGGTCGCCACCTCCAGCAGTTCGCCGATATTGACGATGAAGGCCCCTGCCAGCGGCGGCACATCGATCCACGTATCGGGAGTCGTCTCCACCTGCAATCCGGTCGAGTCGGGCTCGACGAGGAGCAGCGTCAGCACACCGGAGTCCTTGTGCGCACCGACGCCCTGCGAGTGATCGGCAGTGCCGGGGTATCGAACGACCTTCATGAGAGTGGCGGGCGCGGTTGCGAACGCATCGTCGAACACGTTCTTCTCAGCTCCGAGGGATTGCGCCCAGTGCCGAAGCAGCCGAAGACCGATGCTCGAGACCGTCCGCTCCCACTGCTCGAACGTCTCCCGGAATCCGGCCGGCTGCGACGGCCAGAGGTTGGGGCCCTGAAGGTTCCAGTAACCGTCCGCGCCCTCGATCGCCGGACGCTCGGGCCCGATGTCGACCTGCTCTCGCCAATCCACCCGTCCGTTGGTCAGCTCGCCGCCCACCCGCGAGTAGCCCCGGAAATGGGGACTCTTCAGCTGACTGATCTCGTTCTTGACTTCGTCGGGAACTGCGAAGAACTCGCGTGCCAGACGCAGTACCTCGCTCATCCGCTCGGCCCCGATCCCGTGCCCGACGAGATAGAAGAACCCGGACCGATGCGCCGCGCCGCGCAACGACCGCTGGAAGGTCTCCGGGTCGTGGTCGGCCGAGGCGAGGTCGAGAACAGGAAGCATGTTCGTCATTGTCCTCCGCACCCGACGCGCCGGCCAGCAGTGTCGAGTTTCGGTGAATACCGCTGCACGGATGCAAGACTGGACGCTATGAGCCCGGAATCACTCGACATCACCGTCGTCGGTCACGGCGCACGTACCTATCCGCCCGAACAGTGCACCCTGTCGTTGACTGTTCGTACCGACGGACGCACCGCGGAAACCGCCTCCGAGCCGGCCCAGCAACTCGTCCGCGAACTCACGCAGCTGGTGGAGCCGCTGTACAACAGCGATGGCGGCCCCATCGATCGGTGGTCCGTGGACCAGGTGCGTCACTCACGGAACCGCCCGTTCAATCAGGACGGCGAACAACTGCCGTACGTCTACCAAGCCGAGGCCTCGGTGAACGTGCAGTTCAGTCAGCTCGATCTCGTCGATGCATTCGTATACGCGGCCTCGGCACTCGATGGCGTGTCGATCGATCACTTCGATTGGGACCTCACAGAATCGAGCAGAATCTCCCACACCCTCGCTGTCCGCGAACTCGCCGTGCAGGACGCGGTATCCAAAGCCGAGGCCTACGCGTCGAGCCTGGGACGCACGAGAGTGCATGCTGTTTCGGTTGCCGACCCAGGGCTGCTGCCGGGGATCGGCGCGCACGGTGCCGCCGACTCCTCGCCACGCATGTTCGCGGCGAAGTCGACCCCTGCCGGGTTTGCACTCAAACCCGAGGACATCACGATCACCGCGAGCGTGCACGCCCGATTCGAGGCCTCCTGAACGATGAATCGAGACGATGCCCGACGCCTGTGGCCGCGGCCACCGCTGTTGCCTCGTCCGATCGTCATGGACCAGCGATGGGAACGGTTGGTCTTTCTGCACTGGCGCGTCCCGAGTTCGGTCGTCGCTCCGCTGCTGCCGCACGGGTGTGAGCCCGACACGTTCGACGGCTCATCGTGGGTCGGGTTGATCGGCTTCCACATGGTCGGTGCCGGCATCGGCTACCGTCATCCGGTTCCGTACCTCGGCACGTTCGGGGAGATCAACGTTCGTCTGTATTCCGTGGACGCCGAGGGTCGACGCGGCGTCGTGTTCCGATCTCTGGAGGCGAGCAGACTTGCTGTCGTCCTGGGCACCAATGCCGCTCGCATCCCCTATCGCTGGGCCTCGATCGACATGGACGACGACACCACAACGATCCGATACCGTAGCCGACGGCTTGCTCCACCTCATCGCGGTGTCGC
Organism: Rhodococcus sp. MALMAid1271; assembly: GCF_049195265.1. NCBI lineage: Bacteria > Bacillati > Actinomycetota > Actinomycetes > Mycobacteriales > Nocardiaceae > Rhodococcus > Rhodococcus sp. MALMAid1271. The sequence continues at coordinate 32,593 of NZ_JBMIRQ010000040.1, forward strand.
TACCGATTTCGGCGTCGTCAGGGGCACACGCGAGATGTCCGGGGATCCGCTGGCGGTGTTCCTGACGGCCCGATGGGGATTGCACACATCCTTTGCCGGGCGGCTCCTCTACGTGCCGAATGTGCACCGCCGCTGGCAATTGGTCGACGCCGAACTCACCCACTGCACCGATGAACTCGTGGCCGCAGCCGGGTTGCCGGGCGTCAGTTCCCGACCGCCCGACTCGGTGCTGTACTCCCCTGGTGTCCAGACCCAGTTCGGCAAGCCCTATACAGTTCGCGGGCGATAACGAATCACGTAACCGGACGACAGCTCGACAGCCCAGCCCTCGCTAGCCGCGTCATCCTGTCGTGCCGACGTCACGCTTTCCCGCAACACGAGGTATCCGGAATCGAGGGGCAACTCGAACAGGAGACTGGTGCCGTCGGAGAACTCGACCGCGGCGCGGTCACCTGTCGACAGCCGCACGACAGTCGCGCCAATAGACGGGAGACCTTCGACGCTCGATGGCTCCGCGTGCGGATGCTCCGGTGCCGGCCACGATTCGACGGCACCATCAGGCCCACACAACACGGTCGATCCATCCGCGGCGCAATACTCCCACGATTCGACCTCGTCTCGTGGACTGGCGACTACTCTTTGCCCACCGGCGAAGAGCATTCGGAGAACACCGTTTTCGTCGAACTCTGCGTCCAGGCACACAAGACCATGCAGCGCCGCCAACGAACGTAGACCCTCGAACTGATTGTCCTCATCGACGGTGAGTTCGTCGATCATCACTTCGCTGAACGACACCGTGGCACGGTTGTCGAATTCGATGGTCAGATCGAAATCGAGAAGAATTCTGGTGACACGGCACTGATCGATGGCAAGTTTCATCGACGACGACTGTGCCATAGAAGCAAGTCGCGGTACACAAGCGAAATCCCACGACATCCGCTCCTCCCTACGCCGCAAGTGCGCGCGCGTTCGTTGGATGCGCGGGGATTGGTGTCGTGTGGGGTGGCGATTGTGCGCGCGTCTGACGATTCCGCGCGCATCTGTGTCGCGAGGGTGAGGGGTGTGATGGTCGACGGCGCTCGGGGGCGCGCGTTAGGAATCCGCTCGATTCGATCCCCGGGGCCGCGAATGCGCGCGCGTTTGTGGGATGCGCGGGGATTGGTGTCGTGTGGGGTGGCGATTGTGCGCGCGTCTGACGATTCTGCGCGCGTCTGTGCCGCCGGGTGATGGTCGAGGGGTTCCGTGCTGGACAGTGTGGGCCTCGTGTCCCGGCCTCCCTGCCTCCGGCTCCGGGGCCGCGAATGCGCGCGCGTTTGCTGAACGCGCGGGGATTGGTGCCGTGCGGGGTGGCGATGTCGCGCGCGTCTGACGATTCTGCGCGCGTCTGTGCCGCCGGGGTGTGATGGGCGCGGGGCGCGAGTTGGGAGTCTGCTCGATTCGATGCCCGGGGCGCCGCGTGTGGTGCCGCGTGTTGTGTGGGTGGTGTGGGGTGCAGAAAACCCCCAACCGGTGGTGGTTGGGGGTTTTCTGGAATGTGTGTTCGGCGGTGTCCTACTCTCCCACACCCTGTCGAGTGCAGTACCATCGGCGCTGGAGGGCTTAGCTTCCGGGTTCGGAATGGGTCCGGGCGTTTCCCCTCCGCTATGGCCGCCGTAACTCTGTGAAACAGTGTCACACGCAACGTCAGCGGTGTCACCTGGTGTAGATCGGTGACGTGCTGGTTCATTCAATTGTGGGTAAAACTGAAACGTGTGTTGTTTCAGATATTGCACAGTGGACGCGTAGCTTCTTTGTGGTAAGTCCTCGGCCTATTAGTACCAGTCACCTGCATACATTGCTGTACTTCCAGTTCTGGCCTATCAACCCGGTGGTCTGCCGGGGGCCTTACC
>NZ_JBMIRQ010000042.1:0-509 GCF_049195265.1 Rhodococcus sp. MALMAid1271
GTGGCGGTCATGGCGTAGCCGCAGCCGGCGTCGAGGTCTTTCAAGGTCATGGTGATGATGGCGGTGACGGGTAGGCCGCGGTGGGTGCCGAGGGTCCCTGAGGCGAGCGTGTGCCGGAGCGCCAGTTTCAGGGCGTCGTGACAGCGTTCGCGTTGACTGCGCAGATCACGAGCGGCGGCGTCCCGTGCCGCGGTGTCCATCGTTTCATCGTCGCCACTATCACTGGAGTCGGCAGTGTTACTGGATTCGGCAGTGTTACTGGAGTCGGCATTGTTACTGGATCCGGCAGTGTCCTCGGGTGTTGTGTCATCCCACAGGCGTGCATCGCCAATTTCTGCCGGACCGGACGTCGGCTCGGGCTCGGGCGTACTGGACGTGCTGTCGGTGTCGTCGTGCACGACTGATGTGGGGTCTGCGGGGTTGTTCACTCCGGGTTTCGCGGCTTTGGAGAACAGGGCTTCGAGGTAGGCGCGTAGTTCGGGGTCGACGCAGAAGCGTCCTTCCGACAT
>NZ_JBMIRQ010000046.1:0-54926 GCF_049195265.1 Rhodococcus sp. MALMAid1271
GCTCATCCTCGACGAACCCACCGAAGGCATCCAACCCTCCGTCGTCGCCGAAATCGAAAAAACCATCCTCGAACTCACCCGACGCGGCGGCCTCGGAGTACTCCTGGTCGAACAACACATCGGCTTCGCACTCGAATCCGCCCAGCACTACTACATCCTCGAAGCCGGCCGCATCACCACCACCGGCACCGGCGGATCACAATCCGAAGCCGACGTCCGCAAAGCCATGGCAATCTGACCGGAAACATCGTGCCACGCAAAGACCTTCGCGAGAAGGTCTATTCGTCACTGCGCCGGGATCTGATCTCCGGTGTCATCGGCTCCACCGAGCGCCTCGGCGAGGAACGCCTCGCCGAGCTGTACGGGGTCTCGCGAACTCCCGTGCGGGAGGCACTGGCGCGATTGCTGGCCGATGGACTCGTCACTCGAGACGAGTCCGGCCTGCACGCCTATCGTCCTCGACTGAGCGATCTGCCCGATCTGTACGAGCTCCGCGCCACCCTCGAGTCCAGGGGCATCACGAGGTCGACGCCGCAGTCCTTGGACCGAGCGTCGCTGTCGGCGTTGTCGGAAACCTGGGTCGCTCTGCGCGCCGACCCACCCGACACCGAAGATCTGGTGGCTTTGGACGAGACCTTCCACGTCACCCTGCTCGCCGCCTCGGGCAATCCTGCTCTGACCGAGGCGTTGTGCGCCGTCAATGCCAAGGTACGTCCGGTGCGGATATTGGGCGGGCTCGATGCGGCAGCAGTCGGCTCGGCGATCGAACAGCACCTGGAGATCGTCGATTGTGTGCTGGCCGGAACTCTGGACTCGGCTCTGGAACTGCTTCTTGCACATATCGATTCCTCGCGCGACCGAGTGGTCGATCGTGCACAGCAGGCCGCAGCACTGGCCGGTGCGTTGCGGGTGTGAACCGCCTAGCCCGTGGACAGGATCCGATCGATGTCGTCGAGCACGGCCTGCCCACCCCGGGGACCGACGCCGGTGATCCAGTAGGACAGATCCACTGCACGGGGATTCGGTAGTGCGGCCGCATTGGCGGTGATCGACGCCGGAACTGCGGCTGGGTCCGCCGGGTCGGTAGCGGTGACGACGACAAGATCTGCGGCGGCCTGGGCAGCCAGTTCGGGTGAGAGATCCACTGAGATGTCCTCGGCCCATTCGGGTCTCGGCGGAGTGGTGAACCCGGCACACTCGAGCGTGCTACCGGCAAAGGACGACGGCCCGTACAGCGTCAACTCGCCGTTGCGGGGACGAATGAGTTGTGCGGTTTTTCCTGGGGTGTCGAACTTCTCGGCGATCTCGGCGCATCGCTCGTCGTATGCGCTGAGCAGTTCCTCCGCATTCGCTTCCCTGCCGAGAACGCGTCCGACGAACCGGACGCTCTCCTTCCACGGATCGGACTGAGAGGAAATGAACACCGTCGGCGCGATGGCCGTGAGTTGGTCGTAGTACTCGCCGTGGCGAGTTTCGGTGCCCAAGATGAGATCGGGTCGCACAGCTGCGATGTCCTCGATGGTCGGCGCGGCCACGGTACCGACCGTTGTGATGTCTGCCGCGTCCGTACCGAGATACGCAGGCACGCCGCTCGTTTCACTGAGCACGGCCGTACCGACCGGCATGATGCCGAGTGCGACGGTGGTGTCGAGTTCGACCGGTTCCAGTGTGACCACGCGCAGCGGGTTCTCGGGCACGTTCACCGTTCCCCGAACGGTGGCTATCGATCGAGTGGCATCGGGCGTGTCATCGGCGCGCTCGACTGTGGAGCAGGCCGCGGTCATGGCAACGACGGCCATCAGGAGTATCGGGATACGAGCGCGCAGTGCCGAGGTACGGCGTGTCGATTCGAGCATGGACAGAGGATAGCCTTACCTCATCAATAGCGTTGAATCGGGTGTGAATCATGCCTCGGGATCGGCGCGCCGAAGCGCCGCCACCACCTCGTCGACGGTGTGGGGCGTGGCATCGGGAGCGATCAGTCCGGCCCGAACCAACTGCCCCGCCAACTCCGACGCCCATGGCATCTTCAGCCGCGCCCTGCTCAGCAGGGAGGTGTCCGAGAGCAACACATCGGGAAGTCCTTGATGCACCACACCGTCGACGACCACAGCCACCGAATCTGCCCATTCCAGCGCAAGAGCCACATCGTGAGTCGACAGCAGCACCGTGGTCTGGGCCTTCTCCAACCGGTCCAACGCTCCGAACATCTCGTCGACACCCACCGGATCCAGGCCTGCCGTCGGCTCGTCCAACAGCAACACGGCAGGACGCATCGCCACAGCACCCGCAGTGGCGACCCGTTTGCGTTCGCCATAGGACAGGTGATGAGTCGGTCGGCGGCGGAGGTGCTCGATGCCCATCAGCTCCAATGCCTCGTCCACTCGGTCGCGCACGTCCGAGTCCGAGAGCCCGAGGTTCGACGGGCCGTAGGCGACATCTCGCTCGACGTCGGCGGAGAACAGCTGATCGTCCGGGTCCTGCAACACCAATTGCACGCGCTGACGGTGCGCACGCAGTCCGGCTCGCGAGTACTTCAGAGCCTCCTCGCAGACCTCGACCCGACCGGATTCCGGTTCGACGGCACCGGACAAACACCGCAACAATGTCGTCTTACCGGAGCCGTTGGCACCCAGAAGCGCAGTCCGGCGGTGTGGCGCGACCGTCAGCGTCGCACCGGCGAGCACCACCGGCCCGCCGGTGAAACGCACGAACAGCTCGCGGCCGGAGATCCCGAGATGCGTCACAGCAGTTCCCATCCGATCGGTGCCGTCGACAGCGCAACTATCGCCACGAAGCCCAGTAGCGACACGAGCACGAACCTATGAGAACTCGGCCGATCGGGACGCAGTGTGCGCGTGTCGGTTCCGAATTCACGTCCGGCAAGCCCCGCCTCCAACCGATAGGCCCGGTCCCAGGACTTGAGCAGAACGGATGCGGTGAGCGAACCGGTGGAGGCCATCGCCCGTCGAGTCGACGAGTAACCCAGGCGCGCAGCCTGCGACTGTCGAATCGTCCCCACCGAATCGAGCAGGATGAACAGCATCCGATACATCAGGCCGGCGATGTCCACGCAGATGCTCGGCACCCGGCAGCGCCGAAGACCGTCGAGAATATCGACCATCGGTGTCGACATCGCAAGCAGCAGAACCGATGTCGTACCCGCGATCGCATGCAGCGTCACCTCACCCGCCCGCACCAGGCTCGAATGGTCGACGCCGAGCGAGAACCGCGGTTCGGTCGTCACCGTGACCGCAATGGACACGGCACCGAGTGCGACGAACACCGCCGGTGCCCGCAACGCACCGAACAGCAGGCGTAGCGGCGTACGCGCCCCGAACACACTGCAGCTCAGGGCGACTGCGGTGACCACTATCGAGCCCGGCCACGCCGGAAGCAGCAGCGCGCACACTACCAAGCCCAGACCGAGCAGGGCCTTGTCCGATACCGCTCGGTCGCGCCACGCGCTCGACCACGCCGCATTGTCCACGGACAGTCCCCGCACGGCCGTGCGGCGGGCGGCGCTCAGCTCGACGTCGCGGTGGTCGCGGAATCGTTGCGGCGCCGGCCCCGCAACGCACCGATGGTGTACCCCAGAACGGTTCCGCCCAAGGCTGCCTGCAGCGCGAACAGTCCCGACTCGACCTCGCTCGAGGTGGGCGCGAAGACCGACTGGAACCAGGGCTGGTAGTCCGGGTGGTCCTCTTCGATGCGGCTGGTCGCGGCCGAATCCGTACCCACGAACCGCTCCTCGTCTCCGCTTCGGCGCGAATCCACGACCAGTGCGATGCCGACGATCGCGACGATAGCGGCGATCAACAAGATGGTGGTCACTGTGCTCTTACGCATCGGCTGCTCGATTCTCTGTCGACGGGGCGTCGGTGACGGCTGGGACCTTCGGTGCCTTCAGCACCCCGAGTCTGATCAACTCCGGCATCGCAACGCTGCGCAACACTCGAATCACGAGCACGCCGAGCAGCCCCTCGGCGATGGCCAACGGAATCTGTGTGACCGCGAAGATCGACAGGAACTTGGCGACCGCTCCGGCCACCCCCGTCTGTGGATCGGGGAAGGCCAACGCGATCTGCACCGAGGTGGTGCAGTACGTCGAGAGGTCGGCGAAGACCATCGCGAAGAACACCGAGATCGACAGACCACCGCCCAGCGAGGTCGACAGGCGATACGCTCCGTACCCCACCCAGGGACCCACGATCGCCATCGAGAACGCGTTCGCGCCGAGGGTCGTGAGCCCGCCGTGCGCGAGAAGTACCGCTTGGAACAGCAGCACCAACGTGCCGAGGAACGCCATCACCGGGGGCCTGAACAGCACCGCGCCCAGGCCGGTACCGGTCGGATGGGACGAACTTCCCGTCACCGACGGTAGTTTGATGGCCGAGAGCACGAACGTGAACGCTCCGGCCGCGCCCAGCAGCAGTCGACTCTCCGGATTCTCCCTGACCTGTCGAACGACTGCGCGGGCACCGTGAACGACGAACGGTGCTGCGACGCAGGTCCATACCGCCGCATGTACGGGCGGCAGAAATCCTTCTGCAATATGCACGTGTAACTCCCTGGATGACGCGTCCGATGTGAGTCGACGTGCTGGTTCGGCAATCTGACTTACGGCTCGACACGTCGAGTCCGCTCACAGTGGCGCGACCGTCCCGGAATTTCACCGGGTTCCCCGCACCAGCACACTTCGAGCTAGATGATTGCACGAACCGAGTCGATCCGATCACCGGACGGGCAGTCGATCGCCAGAATCCTCGTTCTGCCGCTTCCTCGGGGACGGCTGGGCTACCAGTCGGTACGGTGTGACTGTGAGCACTCCACGCATTCCCTCCGGTACCGCCAAGACTCTCGGGCCCGTCAACTGGGTGATCTGCAAGGTCATCGCCAGGGGCGCGGGGGTGCCGAATCCGCATCTGTTCACCACCCTCGGCCGTACCGGTGGGCTGTTCCGCGCCTGGCTGTTCTACAGCGGGCATCTGATGCCCGGAGGCAAGATCTCGCGCAAGGAATCCGAACTGGTGATCCTGCGGGTCGCGCACCTGCGCGAGTCCGCATACGAGATGGACCACCACATTCGACTGGGCAGGCGCGCAGGTATCGACCGTGATCTGCTCGAGTCGATCAAAATCGGCCCGGACGCACCCGGACTGGCGACGCGGTACCGCACCATTCTGACCGCCGTCGACGAACTGGTCGCCACCAAGACCCTCACCGATGCCACCTGGACCGAGCTGACGATGCAGTTCGACGAACGTCGCCTGATCGAGTTCGTGTTGCTGGTCACCCAATACGACGGTCTGGCAACCACTCTCGGCACGCTGCGCGTCGAGCGCGACTTCACCGAACGCTAGGCGATGCCCACCGATCGTCCGATACCCACCTCGCGGGCCGCACGCGGCGGGGCACTGGGGCGCGCGGTGGCCGGCCAGGCCATCCGCGGTGCAGGAGCACGGATTTCGATGGCAGGGCGGTCCGAGGAACTGCGACGACAAATCTCGGAGAAGAGGTCCCTGCAGGCTGCCGATCAGCTCGTGACGGTGCTCGGCAGCATGAAGGGCGCGGCGATGAAGCTGGGCCAGATGCTCTCGGTACTCGACCTCACTCTGGTACCCGAGGAGCATCGACAACGGTTCCAGGACAAGCTCGCCGCGCTCCGCGACAGCGCACCGGAAGTCGATTTCGATGCGATGCGCACCGTGATCGAGACCCAGCTGGGCGCGAGCATCGATACCCTCTTCGCGGAGTTCGACTCCGCTCCCATCGCCGCCGCGTCCATCGGCCAGGTCTACCGTGCCCGTCTGCACGACGGCCGAGCGGTCGCAGTGAAGGTGCAATACCCCGGCGTCGACGCGGCCGTGCGCGCGGACATGAAGAACCTGGCGCTGTTCCTCAAATTCTGGCGGAACGCGCTTCCCGCGGTCGCGGCACCGGAGTTGATCGAGGAACTACGGACGAACTTCGAGCGCGAACTCGACTACGTCGAGGAAGCCCGCACCCAGCATGCATTGGCGGCTCGGTTCCGCGGTCACCCGCATCTCGTCGTTCCCGACGCGATCGTGGCCATGTGCACCCGAGGCGTTCTGGTCACCGAATTCTTCGACGGTGTCTCGTTCGATCGCATCCGGTCTCTCCCTGCCTCCGACCGTGATCGCATCGGCGAGATCGTCTACCGCTTCTACGTCGGTTCGCTCTACCGGTACCACGAATTCTGCGGTGATCCGCATCCAGGAAACGTCCTGCTCGGCAACGACGGTCGCGTGGGGTTTATCGATTTCGGGTTGTTCAACCGGATGCGAGGAGAACACGTCGCATTCGAGATCGACTGCCTGCGGATGGCATCGGAGGAACGCGGCGAGAACCTCCTGGCCGCAATGATCGCCCGCGGGGTCGTCGACGCATCGGCCGGTGTCAGCCCCGACGAGTGCCTCGAGTACGTCTACGCGGCGTCCGAGTGGAATCTGGTCGATCGGGTGATGACGGTGACGCCGTCGATGGCGTCGAGTGGGTTGATGCTCGCGATCGACCCGCGCGGCGGACAACGTACCGCAATGCAGCGACAGAACCTGCCGCCCGAACACCTGTTCTCGCGTCGGGCAGATTTCCTGACGTTCGGTGTTCTCGGGCAGCTGGAGGCAACGGCCAACTGGCACAGCATCGCTCGCGAATGGATCTATGGGGACCCGCCGGTCACCGAGCTCGGCATCGCCGAACAACAGTGGCGGGACACTACTGGGTAATTCACTACTGGGTGATCTGCTACTGGGTGATTCGCAGCTTCTTGCCCGCCTTGGTGCCGAGTCGATTCAGCGGCGCCAGAATGTCCTGGTATCGAGGTCCGATGATGCGCGGAATCGCGTCGAAACCGCGGGCATCGGGCCCGATGAGCACCCGAGGCTTGTTCTTCTCCACTCCGGCGAGGATGACCTTCGCCGCACGCGTCGGTGTTGTTCGGGCTATGCGCTCGAACGCCTCGGATACCTTGTCGACATCCCCCAGGCTGTCCATGCCGCGGGCATTGGCCACGATGTTCGTCTTGATGCCACCCGGGTGCACACAGGTGACGCCGACGGGATGCCGCGCGATCTTCATTTCCTGACGCAATGCCTCGGTGAAGCCGCGTACGGCGAACTTCGCCGAGTTGTACGCGCTCTGACCGGGGATGCCCATCAGTCCGAACACACTGGAGATGTTGACCAGGTGGCCGTCACCCGACTCGATCAATGCGGGCAGAAAGGCTTTGGTGCCGTTGGCGACTCCCCAGAAGTCGACGTTCATCACCCACTCGAAGTCGTCCCAGCTCATGTCGAGAACGTCTGCGGCGAGCGCGACGCCCGCGTTGTTGATCACCAGATCGACGCGACCGAAATCGCTGACGACCGAGTCTGCGTGGAAATACATCGCCGCCCGATCCGCGACGTCCAGCTCGTACGAGCGGGTCTGGGCTCCGACCCCCTCACATGCCGCCACCGTATCGGCCAGCCCGCGTCCGTCGACGTCGGACAGCGCGAGGCGCGTGCCCCGACCGGCGAGATCGATCGCCAGTGCTCGCCCGATTCCCGATCCGGCTCCGGTGACGACGGCGACCTTGTTTCCCAGATTCTTCATATACTCACGTTCTCTTTCGCCTGCAGCAGTTCGTATTCGGTGGGATCGAGCGTGCGGGTGCGCAGCCAGTACTGCCAGGTGAACCCCGGCCAGACGGTTCGGTTGACGCCGGTGCTGTCGAGGTACCAGCTGGTGCACCCACCGGTGCTCCACACGCCGCCACGCAGCTTGCGCTGGATCTCGGCGTTGAACCGGTGCTGTACCGGCTCTCGCACGTCGATCGCGTCGGCAGCGCGGTGTTCGATCAGATCGAGCGCCCGCAGGACGTATTTGATCTGCTGCTCGATCATGAACACCACCGAGTTGTGACCAAGTCCGGTGTTGGGCCCGAGTAGAAAGAACGCGTTGGGAAATCCCGCTGCCGTGATTCCCAGGTGGGTGGCGATGCCGTGTTCCTTCCAGTGCGACACCAGCTTCCGACCGCCGATGCCTGCGAGGTTCAGGCTGTCGAAACCGTCGGTGACGCGAAAGCCCGTCGCGTAGACGATGACGTCGACTTCGCGTTCGACGCCGTTGTTGTCGACGATCGAGCCGGCGCGTACCTCGGCGATACCATCGGTGATCACTTCGGTCCGCGGGGAGTTCAGCGCCCTGTAGTAGGTGTTGGAGCCGAGGATTCGCTTGCACCCGATGCGATAGCTCGGGGTCAGTTTCGCGCGCAGTTCCGGGTCCGAGATCTCTCTTCGGATGAAGCGCCTGCCCACGTGTTCCACGGGTCGTAACAGCGCGGAGTGACCGTTGAGCCCGATGGCCAAACCCTCCGCGCTCCAATACACCGCGCCTCGAACTGCGCGTCGCAACAACGGAACCCTCGCGAACGCTCGCTGCACCGTCTTGGGCAGTGAGAAGTTCCGTCGCGGCAGTACCCACGCCGGTGTGCGTTGATAGAGCTGGAGCTGCGCCACTCGTTCGGCAATCTCGGGCACGAACTGTACTGCGCTCGCTCCGGTTCCGATCACCGCGACGCGCTTGCCCGTGAGATCGACGTCGTGGTCCCACCGGGCCGAGTGGAAGGCACTGCCGGTGAAGGTCTCGGTTCCGGGGAGCGTCGGAACGTTCGGGATATGGAGCGCACCGACCCCCGAGACGAGGAACTGGGCGATGTACTCGTCGCCCTCGGCGGTGGTCACGTGCCAGCGCGCTCGACTCTCGTCCCAGTACCCGCCGGAACAGGTGCTGCCGAATCGAATGCTACGACGTAGCTCGTACTTGTCGGCGAGGGACCGCAGGTAGGCCAGTATCTCGGGCTGACCGGACCACATCTTCGACCAGTACGGATTCGGTTCTCCCGATAGCGAATACAGATGGGACGGCACATCGCAGGCGCATCCGGGGTAGGTGTTCTCGCGCCAGGTACCACCGACCTCCTCGGCCTTCTCCAACACCAGGAAGTCCTCGCGCCCGCGCTTACGCAGTTCGATCGCCATGCCGAGCCCGGAGAAACCGGTCCCGATGATCAACACACCCGTGCGGTGGACCGTCATTGTCGCTCGTCCGACTGCACTACACCGGTCAGCCGCCACAGTGCTGCGGTCACCGCGCCGTCGAGCATCCCCGCCGAATCGAGGAAGGCGACGGTGGCTGCAGCATCCCGCCTTCTGATGGCGGCCCGCCGACGCCGAGAGATGAGGGCACCGCGCATCGGACCGATGCCGATGGATCGATACACCTCGAACGAAACACCGAGACGCAGAATGACATTGGCCAGAACCGCGAGGAGCAACCGATTGTACGCGCGCGAAATTCTGTTGGACTTTCGTTGCGCGGCGAGAACTTCCGACCGCGCGAACTCGAAACGTTCGTCACACTCGAACCGGTGAATTCGCACCGCTTGGCGAACATGCGGTTCGATGCCGGGGTCGGTCACGGCAGCCGCCATCGTCCGAGCGAAGGTTTCCTCCACCAACAACATCGACGCGTGCGACGCGGCACCCAACGGCAGAAAGCTCAACAGTTTGACGGCGGTCGCCGTCCCCCGCGGAGGCTTGTACGGCGCGAGGTCGGTGGCACGGACCAGCCGCCCGAACGTGATCGTGGTGCGCGAACTCTTCGACACCTCGTCCAGAGCGTTGCGGGAGTCCGAGCTGTTGAGTCCCTCTTCGGCTACCCGCCTGAGCTGATTGCCGGTCAATATCGCAGACAGATACGCAACTGTGCTCCATCTGCTCACCGCCTCGTGCAGAGCCAAGGTGCGCTGGTCCGACCCGGCCAGCTTGGCCCACACGCGCGTTCCGTACAGCGTCACCGATTCCTGCGGAAGTGCACATTCTTCACTGCGCCACGGTGATTCCCAATCGATATCGACATGCGGATCGTACTGGACAGCTGACGAACGCGCGCTCATGCCAGGTCATCCGGCATTGCCCGAGTCATCTTCCACAACCGACGTGTCACCACTCCGTCACACATCCCCGCCTCTGCGAAGAATCGGATCATGGGTTCGGAGAAGAATTGCATGTTGGACTTGTAGGTCGGGCTGGCCATAGCGGTGACGATCCCTCGTATCGGGTTGATTCCGACGGATCTGTACACGCGCGGATTGATCAATGCCACGTATGTGAAATTCGCGATGGTCGCAAGAATCACCCGGTGAAGTGCGCGGTTCACCCGATTGGTGGACTGCATCGCACGCACCATTTCTTCCCGCGCATAGGTGATGTGCCGTGATTCCTCGATCACGTGGATGCGCATCATCTGACGCAGATGCGGTTGCATTTCGGGATCGTTTTGCGCTTCTCGCTGCGCACGATCGAGGACTTCTTCGATGAGAAGTGTTCCGCCGTAGGTGGCCGGTCCGAGAGGAAAGAACTGGCCGATCCGCGCAAGGAGCAGCCCTGCCTTGGGCAGGAGGTACGGCTTCAGACCCGTCTTCTCGATCAACTTTCCGAACATGATCGAGTGGCGCGATTCCTCCCCCACTTCGGCTATCGAATACATCGAATGATCGGAGAACGTGCCCTTTCCGAACACCCGAAGCAGGTTTGCGCTGAGAAAACCCTCGGCGTAGATACCGAAGGAAAGAATGCTGACGATCTCGTGCCGCCCCAGTTCGCGGCGCTGCTCCTCGGAGAGCTTGTCCCACAACTTGGTTCGGTACAGCGAGACTCGATGCTCGGGCATCCATCGCATGCCCTCGACGACCGGGGCGTCCCAATCGATGTCGACCTCGCCGTCGAAGAACTTGTTGGCAGTCGACTTCAGCAGGCGTTTCGCAGTCTTCTGGCGTGGCCCGACGGTTCGGCCCCGCGAGACGGCCAGGTCCTCGGTGGTCAGCTGTGGGCGCAGCGTCGTGCTCGCTCCCCCGGATACCGCGGCATCGACACGTCCCATCGCACGCTTCACAACCGATCCCCCCTCGCGATCGACTCCACCTCGAGACCTGGTCTATCCGAAACTCACGGTAGCCAGTACCGGCGGTAGTAGGTACTGTCCGAGTGTGGTTCAAGTCATAGGACGTGTCAACCCCGAAGACGGACGACACTCGACACCGTGCAAGAAGATCGATGCGCGCACCGAACGGTGGCGTGAGCACCGTCTTCGCGTGCGACAAGAACTGGTTGCGGCCGCACTGATCGCTATCGACGAACACGGCCCGAACGTCAGCATGGGCGATATCGCGAAAGCAGCCGGTACCGCCAAACCAAAGCTGTATCGGCATTTCGCCGATCGATCCGATCTGCACACCGCAATAGTCCAGAACGTCCAGGACATGTTGTGGGACCGGATCATGAACACCGTCAACTTGTTCGAAGACTCCGTCACCGACCTCATCGATCACAGTGTCGCCGGCTACGCAGCGATAGTCACCGATCATCCCAACTTGTTCCGGTTTCTCGTGCACGGCCATTTCCTGGCTCGCACCACGGACCGCCGAACCTCGGCAGGCGTGGCCGGGGATCCGGCCTTGGATTCGGCGCGAGCCGCGTCCGATGCGGTGGCCCGCGTACTGGCCGACGCCATACAGGGTCCGGCAGTGGACAGTTCGACCGTCGAGATCGTCTCCTACTCGACGTTCGGGGCGGTGGCCTCGGCGACGGACTGGTGGCTCGGCAGTTCCGAGGACCGAGAATCGACCATGACCACCGAGGCCTTCACTGCACATCTGGCTGCCATCGTGCACGGACTCGTCGAATCCGCTTGTGCGCGTGCCGGCGTCCGGCTCGAGTCCGATCAACCCATGCATCGTGCGTTCGTTCCCACGGAAGGAAGCGAGAACCAGTGAGCGATCTCTCCGGCAAGCCCGATTACCGAGGCCCGGCACAGCTGATCTTCGACGCCCACGGGGCCGAGTTCGATGTACAGATCGATCTGCGCGGCCATTCCCAGCCCATCGACGGAATCTTCCGCTGGTACGGCCGAGTCCGACCCCACGAGGAGCTCCGGAGTTTCATGGAGACTGTCGGCACCAGCAGCAAAGGCCGACTCAGTACGGACACCGGCGATGCTCCCGTCCTGGTCGGCGACGTCGACTTCTGGGGCCGGTACCGGCTTCAGGGCACCGGGATGCCCCCGTACCCGCTCGAGCCCGAGGTCGATCCGGACAGCGCAGGCGACGGCGCAGAGGTACCGGATCATCAGGATCTGGCGCTCGAACGAGCCTCGGCATTGCTCGAGCCCGACATTCGCGCGACGGCCGACACCACCGCGGGGTATGTGGAACTGCTCGGCGGCACGCCCGCACCGTCACCCACTGCGGCCAGCCGTGCCATGAACAACCCAGTGGTGGCGGCCATCTACGAGAAGTTCTGGCGGCCGGCGGGAGTCGCCATGATGGGAGTCGGCGGCCTGTCGATGTCCGCCGAACGCGCCAAGGCCGCGTCCGATCTGCGACTGTCCGGGGAACTGAACGTGCTCGACGTGGCGTGCGGGCCGGGAAACTTCACCAAATATCTCTCCGAACGCCTCGACGGTGACGGGCTGGTCACCGGGTTCGACATTTCCGAACAGATGATTCACCGGGCCGTCCGGGACAACCGCGGCCCCCATGCCGCCTATATGCGCGGAGACGCGCAGTCACTTCCGTTTGCCGACAACACATTCGACGCGGTCTGCTGCTATGCGGCCCTCTACCTGATGCCGGACCCACTGACCGTGGTCGACGAGATGATCCGCGTCCTGCGCCCAGGGGGCCGAATTGCCATCATGACCAGTTATCGCCGCGCGACCGTACCGGTGCGGACCGTCGTTGGAGCAGTATCGGGGCGGATCGGAATTCGGATGTTCGACAAGGCGCAGTTCACATCGATCTTCGAAACGCACGGCATGACGGAGATCGAACAACAGGTACGCGGTCTCGCACAGTTCGTCAGCGCCACCAACGCCCGCTGAACGGACAGTTCTAGGTCTTGGGCCCGTAGTCACTGACGATCCACTGACCGTCCTGATCGGTGACGGTCACCAGCAGAAGATTGGGCACCTTGCCCGGATCGGGCTGCTGCACGTTCTGCGTCGTCTGCTGAGCGAACACCGCAACCTTGTACTCGTTGCCGGACTCGGAATCGATTGCTGCCGAGAGAACCTCCCCGGTCGCCACCACCTGCGACTCGTTCATGATGGCAGTGAGCGCCTCACGGACTCCGCTGTACCGATCCTGCAGGGACTGCGACGCCCCCTGGTCGACGCCGTCGAAGAAGGCGTCGAGATTGCGGTAGTCGTAGGTCAGCGAACGTGCTGTGTACTCGGTTGCCGCGTTCACCGCCATCTGACGGTCCTCGTCATGGGTACGTTCGTCGGCCAGATCGCTCGCCGCCGAATGCCACAGCACACCGAAGACCACCGCCAGCACCAGCCCTGGTACGGCTGCGCCGACCACAGCCCACCGCACCCGACGGCGCTTCGGAGTCTCGGGCACCGCCTTCTCCTCGGGCACCGCCTTTTCCTCGGGTACTACTGGCTTGTCCTCGGGCACTGGCGTGTTCGCATCGGGTGTGTCTGTGTCGATCATGAGGGGACAACTCCTGTCAGTTCGGAATTTCGATGGAGAGCTTCGCCGGCCCGCCCGGAGGAAACACGGTCTGCAGTACGTCCACGATCGAGCCCGCGTCCACACGCAGCGGCTTGATCGGTTCGGTGTAGGGCTTGAGAAGCGTTGCAATCAGCGCGAGGTCGGGTGAGAGCGGCGTCAGATATTCGTCGATCTTCGGTGCGATCTTCCCGAGCGGGTCGTCCCAGACATCTGCGCCCACGTAGGAATACTCGTTGAAGCCCTCGAGCAGGTTGGCCACGCCTCGCCCCGTCGCACCGACGTACGGCCCCGCATCGGTCAGCACCGGGCCGTACCCGTACGCGTCGCGTCCAGCAACCTGAGCGTTGTCGTACAGACGTCGAATTTCGGCGTTCTTGTCGCGCAGGGTCGCCGACAAGAAGCGGAATGCCTCGACCAGCCGGTCGACATCGCCTTTCCGGCCGTCGATCGCCGCCGACGCTGTTTCCGTCAGCCCGGTCAGTGCACTCGTATCCAGCTGTGATGCCAGGGAATCCCCCAGGCTCAGCGCCTCGCTGACGGTCACCGACTTGCGAACATGATCTGTGCCGATGACATCCCCGTCGGTGAGGTAGGGCCCACCGGTGCCTCGTGGGCGCAGATCCAGATACTGCTCGCCTGCAGCGGACAGGTTGGCCACGATCACCTCCGAGTCCTCCGGAATGCGGTGGGCGGCGTCGAGAGCGAGCGTGACATCCAAACCGCCCGGCACCACTGCGATCGACTCGACCCGGCCCACCTGAATTCCGCGCGAGGTGACCTGCGAGGTATCCATCAGTCCGCCGGAGGACTCCATGTGGACCACCACATGGTCGGTCTTGCGAGTCGGATCGATATCGAGCACACCGACAACCAGATACCCGGTGCAGACCACCGTCATCGCCGCCAACGCAATGACTGAGACCATCGTGCCCGGCTTCATCGGACGATCCCGATACCGCGCAGGATCCCGATCATGTCGTCGGCGAGCGCGCTCGGACCTCGGTCCGTCGACACCGATCTCACGGCGATGTTCGGCGTCGACTCGAAATACGGAATCAAGCGCTCTCGCAACAGAGTATTGGCCTTGTCCACGTTCATCGGCACCGTCGTGTCGGCATTCGAGATCGTGATCAACGCAGGCGCGATGATGTCGACTGCATCCCTCAATTCCGGATACGGGCCCGCGAGAACGTCGCCGATGTGTTGCGACATGTATCCCAGCATGAAGATCATGTGGACAACACTGAACAGCACCTCGGACAACCCCGCCGAACGTTTCGGGCCGAGCTCGAGTACACGTTCGAGGCCGTCACGCTGTGAGACAAGAGTATTGGAGATTCCTTCCGCTGCGGAGAGGATTCGATCGATCTCGCCGGTGTTGTCGCCGATATCGGTGAGCGCAACCCGAGCAGCCAGATTGATCTTGTCGATCTCGGCAGGGTCGGGAGGAACAGCAGCGTTGACATTGTTCACCGCCTCCTGCAACTGGACGTAATGACCGCCGGTCACGATGTTCGACAGTCCTCGCAACACGTCCTCGACGTTGTCGGCGGGGACAGTTCGCTGCACAGGAATCACATCCCCGTCGCCCAGATATGGCCCCTCCGAGGACGATCCCGAGTTTCCGCCCGCTGTGGACGAATCGGCGGAGTCCGATGGAGGTTGCAGCGAGATGTAGATCTCGCCGAGGATCGACGACTGCCGAAGCTCGGCGACGGTGTCGGCGGGCAGCTGAACATCGGCGGACAGGTCCACCGTCGCCACGGCAGTCGAACCCACGAGTTCGACCTTGTCGAGCACGCCCGCGTCGACGCCCTCGACGATGACCTTCGCCTTCTCCGGAAGATTGAGGACGCTGGCGAATTCGATCTTCAGGGAGTACTTGTCGCCGGAAACGTAGCTACCGGGAATCGGAAGATCGGCCGGATCGACGCTGCACGCCGACAGCAGTGCGACACAGCACAGCCCGGCGAGCGCGCGCCTCATCGCCATCCCGCCGAACCGAGTACCAACTGCACCAGTCCCACATCGATGACATCGCCGCGCTGCTGGTTTGCCGAACAGGTCGGTGCGTACCTGTTGAGCAGCGCGCAGATCTCGTTGGGCGAGTTCGTGTCGATCTCGAACTGCGGCGGGTGGTAGATCAACCGTCCGCTCTTGGAGTCGTTGTCGTACATCGTCATCAAGTTCTGCCCTACGGTCGGCACCTGTTCCAGAATGTCCTTGATATCGCCCACTCGCCCGAGCAGGACATCGACCACCGGGGCCGCCTGATCGAGAAATGCGTAGACCTTGTCGTCGTATTTCGCGACGTTGCGCGCAAGTGGTGGTATGAACTCGGTGGTCAGCGCGACCGTGGTGCCGAACGACTGGGTGAACTCCGACAACGTGATCATTCCTCGTTTGAGGTTGTCGAGCAGCTTGGCCACCTCGGGCCAGCTCACCACGAACGTATCGATCAAACCGTCGAGATTGTCGATCAGTCGGCGCACGGTGGTGTCGCGGTCGGCGGGATCGCCGACCAGCTCGGCCAGTTGCCGAAGGCTGTCGTTGAGCTGAGCACCGGATCCTCGCAGCGATCCGTCGACCGAACGAAGTGTGTCACCCAGAATCTGCTCGTGCTCGCCGTTCGCGTCGGCCGGACCGAGCAGGTCGGACGCCAGCCCCGACATGGCGTTGAGAGTGTCGCTGATTCCCAGTGGAGTTCTGGTGCGTTCCAACGGAATACAGCTCGTACGGTCGAACTCCGGGCCACCGGTGTACGGCTTGGTGAATTCCACCCGCCGGTCGGTGACGATCGAACTCGACAGGGTCACCGCTCCGACATCCGCGGGAAGTTCGAGATCGCCGTCGACGTCCATCGTGACCACCACGGCGTCATCGGTGTTCTCGATGCCGGTCACCGTGCCGACGGCCACTCCGAGCATCGTCACCGAATTACCTTCGTACAGACCGACCGTATCGGTGAACTCGGCACACAGCGAGGAACTGGACCCTGTGCCTCCCGTATCGATCACCGCGGTCGCTGCAGCAGCCGAGCCGACGAGCGTGACCACTACGGCTGCTGCGACGGAGATCTGCGCGGTCCTGCGTCTCATCAGCACGCCCTCCCCGGCAACGGAATACAAACACCGACACCGACGACCGTGTCCTGCGACTGATCGATCACGGGGCCTTCTCCCCCACCGATCAGGGCCGCGAGCCCGTCTGTGCTCTGTTTGATCGTCGTGATGGCACCGTCGTAGTCACCCAACTGCGCGAAGAGCTTCTGGGTGATCTCCTCGAGCTGCACGATCGAGGGCTCGAGTCCTTTCTCGAAGGCCACCACGGGTCGGTGGAAGAGCTCGAACATCCGTCCGAGAAGGTCGAAGGCATTGACGACCTCGGCACGTTTGTCGCCGAATCCTTTTGTCAAGGTGCCGAGTTCGCGCACGAGCTCGACGAGCATGACCCGATCCGCCGACAGCGCGCCGACATACTCGTCCGATACGACGAGCCCACGTTCGAGTTGGTCCGAACGTGTGGCGATCACATCGGTCAGCGAGGACAGATTGTCCACGATGGCTCGCGTCGACTGAGGCTGAGAGCTGACGGCCTTGTCCAACTCGGCCACGGTCTGCCGCAGAGTCGCGCCGTCGATATCTCGTACCAGTGGTGTCACCTGCTCGATCGCGGCAGAAAGCTCGTACGGAAGTTCGACTCGCTCCCGAGGAATCGGCGTCGAGCCGAGCTCGCTGTCACCGTGTGAGGTGAGCATCACGTAGTGACCGCCGATGGGCGTCAGCAACTTCACCGCCATGGTCGACGCGTCTCCGACGAACACGTCCGAGTCGACGCTGAAGTCGACGTCCACGTGATCACCCGCCAGCTCGACCGAGCGTATCGACCCGACGGGGACGCCCGCGATCCGAACCTCGTCTCCAGGCTTGACCCCCGCCGCCGAGCCGAACTCCGCGGTGAAGGTTCGCTCGCCGAACGGGATCGTGTACAGCGCGGCGGCGACGAGAACCAGCACCGCGGCGAACGCGACACCTACTGTGCCCCACAACAGATGGGTCTTGTTCTCCGATTGGTCGTCGCGAACGCCCTTGCGAACCACGCGCGTCATCTGCACACCACCAAATTCTGTCCGCCGAGCACTATCTGCCCGATGCCTGGGATGTCCTGTTGTCCCCGACTGCAGGAGTAGGTCTGGCTGCCCGGCTTGGGGATGCTGGCGTTGAGTCCGGTCAGCAGTGATGGCGTCAGAGCGAGCAACTCGGTGACTTGATCGGTCTGAGGAAGCAACCGCCGCAACGCTCCGTCTACCGGCGCGTAGCTGTTGTCGTAGGCATCCTCCAGGCCGTCGAGCAGACCGACGAACGGAGTGAGCCCGTAGTTGGCCTGGTCCAACGCCGCCAAGATACCGTCCATCTGAGTGCTGAGCTTCGAGACCAGGTCGTGCAGTTGTTCGAGAAGGTCTGCAACAGCGGAGGATTGGCCACCGATCGAGTCCGAGATCTGGCCGAGGTTGTCGATCAGCAGTCCGATGATCGACTCGCGTTGAACGGCGAACTGGGTGATGCGATCGACGTCCCGCAGTACCGGACCGAGACCTGCACCATCACCTTGGACCATGCGGAGGATGTTCTCGGTGAACTGATTGAGCTGTGCGGTGTCGAGGGTGTCGAAGATCGGCTTGAAACCGTTGAACAGCGTGGAGATATCGAACGACGGAACCGTTCGGTCCAGCGGGATCGTCGTGCCTGCGGCCAATGGCGCGCCTGCGGCCGCATCCTTCTGGATCAACTCGACGTAGCGTTGGCCCAGCAGATTCTGGTAGCGGACGGCGGCCCGGGTGTTGATGAAGAGGTTCCTGCGGTCTTCGATTTCGAATCCGACTCGCGCACTGCCTCCGTCCAGCTCGACCGAGGACACCTTTCCGATCTGCACCCCGGACATTCGCACGTCGTCGCCGACGTACAGGCCGGACACGTCGTCGAACTCCGCGGCGTAGGACGACAGCGGGCCGGTGACGGGGGTTCGGAGTGCGGCCACGATGACCACCGCACACAACGCGGTCACCGAGAAGAAGACGAGCAGTTTGACCATGGGGCCGGTCACGTTCTTCACCGGCCCGCCTCCTCGTGAGCGGCAACGGCACCGGCCAGGTTCGGCATCGTCTTCACGATCAGGTCCAATTGCAACTGCGGCTTCCCGTCGACGACCGGGAATGCGTCGGATATGCCGTCGAGTACCTGCGGCACCCGGTTGTAGCTGGGTGCGAAGGTGCCGATCGATGCCGTGATGGGTACGAGAAGATCGAGCGTCGTCGACAACAGCTTCGTCAGATCTGGATTGTTCTTCTTCAACAAGTCGCCCACCGGAACCATCAATTGATCGCTCAGTCCGTCATTGGCGGCGATGGTCCTGGCCCGATCGGCAGGTGCCTCCACGTACACGCTCTTGTCCACCACGCCCACCACCAGATCGAGCAGCGGCGGAATCAGATTCGCCATTCCATCACCCAGTTCTGCCCCTCGGTGCAGTTTCCAGGCCAGCGGATCGATCTGGTTGTCCGCCATCATCTGTGCAGTATCGAAGTAGGGCTTGAGGTTTCGGCTGACCTCGACGGAGGAGTTGGCGAGGATGTCCAGCAGATGCTGCACGCGTTCGGTGTCGAGAACCGCCGTCAGATCGGCAACTCGCCGGAACACTCCGGTCACCGTCGCGCCTCGTTGGTTCCCGGAAATCTCGAGCGTCGAGTTGGCGGCGAGAGGGTTGCCCGATCCGTCCGACACCAATTCGATTGCAGTGGAACCGAACACGTTGGACGAGGAGAACTGAGCCTGCATGGTGTCGGTGAGCTCACCTGCCTGGCTCGGATCGATCGCCAATTCCAGTCTCTGGCGTCCAAAACCGACAGTCTCGATCTCGTCCACCGTTCCGATCGACAGACCTCGGAACTTCACCTCCGACCCCGGCGTCAGACCGTCGCCGACCGATGCCGCGTCCAGGGTCAGCTCGAACGGCGAATCGAAGGCCCCCTGGGCGTACGCCGTGAGGCCGCCCGCGAGAACAGCCGCGGCCACCGCGACTGCCAGGCCCCGCAGACGGAGCGTGGCGGGACCGGCCGAACGACCGGACAAATCTTCGAAAACTGCCATCTCTATCCCGAAATCCTTATGCCGGAGTCGAATCCCCACAGGACCAACGTCATGATCATGTCCAGCACCACCACGGCGACGAGGCTGGCCCTGATGGCACGTCCCGATGCACGCCCCACACCTTCCGGTCCTCCGGAGGCGTAGTACCCCTGGTAGCCGTGAATGAGGATGATCGTCACGACGAACACAGCAGCTTTGAACAACGAGAAGACGATGTCCAGCGGCTGCAGGAATGCACTGAAGTAGTGGTCGTACGTGCCGGACGACTGACCGCCGATCACACGGACGACCAGAGCACACGACAGGTAGCTCAGAATCAGCGTGAGCAGATAGAGCGGGACGATCGTGACGATTCCAGCGATCACCCGGGTGGTCACGACGAACGGCATCGACTGGATCCCTTGAGCTTCGAGGGCATCGATTTCCTCGGAGATGCGCATCGCTCCGATCTCGGCAGTCATTCGACATCCTGCCTGCGTCGCGAATCCGATGGCCGCGATCATCGGTGCCAGTTCTCGGGTGCTGGCATAGGCGGAGATGAAGCCGGTCAACGGTTCCATACCCACCATGCCCAGTGAGTTGAATCCTTCGATTCCCACCGACGCACCGACGGCGACACCCAGCACGACCAGAACCGACACCGTTCCGCCGCCGACGATCAATTTGCCGCTGCCCCAGGTGATGTCACTGAGAATGAGCAGCATCTGACGTTGGTACGAGCGCACGGTGTGCGGGATCGCCGCCAGCACCTTCACGCAGAACGTCAGTTGATGGCCCAGCATTTCGAGGACATCGAACGGCTTGCGGCCGAGATATCTGGCACCGCGTGTGAGTTGGCCGGTGCCGTGCACGGTGTAGCGAGAGGGAGTTGCCATCAGCCCAGCCTCTGCGGCATGAACATCGCCACCAACTGGGTGATGACCACGTTGACGGTGAACGCCGACACCACGCCGAGCACCACGGATGCGTTGACCGCGTTGGCGACACCGCGTGGTCCGTGTGCGGCGGACAACCCGCGATGACACGCGACGATGATGACGATGACCCCGAATATCTCGGTCTTCACCAGCGCGACGACGAGATCTCCGACGGAGGCGAACGATGCGAACGAGCTGATGTAGCTGCCGGGCGTGCCACCCTGAAATCCGACGTTGATCGCATAGCCGGCGGCAAGCCCCATGAAGATGATCAGGATGCACAGGAACGGTGCCACCAGAAGGATGGCCGCCAACCGCGGCGCGACGAGCCTGCGCACCGGGTCGATTCCCATCGTCGACAGCGCGTCGATCTCGTCGCGGATGGTGCGCGCCCCCAGGTCTGCAGCGACCGCCGAGCCTGCGGCACCTCCCAGCAGGAGTGCCGCAACGATCGGTGCACCTTGGCGGATCACCCCGAGGCCACCTGCAGCACCCGCGATGGACGTCGCGCCGATCTGATCGGTGAGACTGCCGACCTGGACGGACACGATGACGCCGAACGGAATCGACACCAACACCGCTGGAACCACGGTGACGGTGACGACGAACCAGGCCTGGTCCACGGTGTCACGCCACGGGTGACGCAGCGTGACGACATCACGGAAGAGGTGGACGAAGGCCAGCACTCCCAGTTCCAGCGTCTGACCGAATGTCCGGAATCCGCCGGTCACTCCGTCGCTGACGCGTGCGACCGTCGATAACGGCGTCGACAATTCCCCACCCCCGGATCGGTGTTCAGCGCGACTCCCCCCCGCGCCGACAACGAAAATTACCAGCCGATAGTCGACCAAGTGACGTTTTCATCACTTACCCGGCTATGACTAATCACAGACTTCGGGCGGATCGAACGGGAACCTCGGGTATCGACACAACTCGGGTGCCGACAGCAACGGCGGCGACCACCGAGGTGGTCGCCGCCGTTGCGGGGGAAACAGGGATCAGAAGTTGATCATGTGGCCTGCGAGGCCGTGGATCGCTTCCTGCAGGGCCTCCGACAGAGTCGGGTGGGTGTGGACGTTGCGGGCCAGCTCGTTGACCGTCAGGTCCCATTTCTGGGCCAACGTCAACTCGGGCAACAACTCCGAGACATCCGGCCCGATCAGATGGCCGCCGAGCAGCTCGCCGTGCTCGGTGTCGGCGATGAGCTTGACGAAACCGGTGGCATCGCCCAAGCCGTGTGCCTTGCCGTTGGCAGCGAACGGGAAGTTCGCGACCTTGATATCGGATCCTCGCGCCTGAGCCTCTTCGCGGGCCTGGTCCTCGGTGAGGCCGAAGCTGGCGACCTGCGGCTGGCAGAACGTCGCGCGCGGCATCATGCGGTAGTCGTCGATCGGCAATGTCTCTGCGCCACCGATGGTTTCGGCTGCCACAACGGCCTGCGCCTCCGCGACATGGGCGAGCTGGAGCTTGGCGGTCACATCGCCGATGGCGTAGATGTGCGGAACGTTCGTCTGCATCGTGTCGGTGATGCCGATGGCACCGCGATCGGTGAGCTCGACGCCGGTCTTCTCGAGGCCGAATCCTTCGACGCGGGGCGCGAACCCGACGGACTGCATCACCTTGTCGACGGTGATCGTCTCGGTTTCACCGGACTTGTTGTTCTTCACCGCAACGGTCACCTCGGAGCCGTTGTCATCGATGCTCTGCACAGCAGCACCGGTCATGATCTTGACACCGAGCTTCTTGTACTGCTTCTCGATTTCCTTCGAGACGTCCTTGTCCTCGTTGGGCAGAGCCCGATCGAGGAACTCGACGATGGTGACGTCCACGCCGTAGTTCTTCAGTACGTAACCGAACTCCATACCGATGGCACCGGCACCGACGATGAGGATCGAACCCGGCAGATCCTTGGTCATGATCTGCTCTTCGTACGTGACGACGTTCTCGCTCAGCTCGGTTCCGGGCAGCAGCTTGGTGGTGCTGCCGGTCGCGATGATCGCGTTGTCGAAGGTGATCGTTTCGGTGCCACCCTTGGTCATCTCGACCTCGATGGTGTTGGCATCGGTGAACGTTCCCTTGCCGTCGTACTCGGGGATCTTGTTCTTCTTCATCAAGAAGTGGATGCCCTTGACTCGGCCGTCGGCCACCTTGCGGCTTCGGTCGAACGCGGCACCGAAATCGAAGGATGCTTCGCCCGAAATACCGAACAGCTTCGCCTCTTTGGTGAACAGGTGCGCAAGCTCGGCGTTACGGAGAAGCGCCTTCGAGGGGATGCAGCCGACGTTCAGGCAGACACCGCCCCAGTACTTCTTCTCGATGATGGCGGTGCTGAGTCCGAGTTGTGCCGCGCGGATAGCAGCGACGTACCCACCGGGACCGGCTCCGAGGACAACGACGTCATAGTGTGAGGTCACGGGTCCCCAGCGTAGTCGTGCCGTCGCGCACTGTCTCGACCTGGTCTTCGTTACCCGCCGGTAGCCTGCGCGATCCGGGCGACCCTGGCGAAGTTGCCGCCGTGGACCGCGGCGATCGACTCTGCATCGAATCCTCGTTCGGCCAGCACCGACGGTAACGACGCCACGCCCTCGGGAGGCACCCATTGCAGCGGACCGTAGCGGGTGTACTCCTGCGAGAAGGCCTCCGGATGCGCCGCCATCTCGGCGTTGAAATCCTCGTGGTCGAACGAATAGTCCGAGCCGATACCGACGTGCTCGACACCGAGCAGCTCCACCGCGTACTCGATGTGGTCGGCCATCGCCTGCACCCGCGCGTCCGCTTCCGCTGGACCGTTCACTCCGAGGAAGATACCGACTCCGTTGATTCCGACCACCCCACCGGTCTGCGCACACTCACGCGCCTGCTCATCGGTGATGTTGCGGGGGTGCGACCACAGGGCGGCAAAGTTGGAATGGCTGTAGATCATCGGCGCCTGCGTCACTGCCGCCAGGTCAAGCCCGGTGCGAATCGAGCAATGCGAACCGTCGACGAGCATTCCCACCCGATTCATCTCCGCGACCAGATCCCGGCCGTAGCTCGTGAGCCCGGTGTCGTCGGAATCGAGACACCCACAGCCTGCCGCGTTCACAAAGTTGTAGGTGGGGAGCATCGACCGCACACCGAGACCGTGGACGTATTCGACGTTGGCCAGGTCGCCCTCGATCGGCCCCGAGTCCTCGAGATCGAAGGCCACCGTGGTCGCGCCCTCGACGGGATCGGCGTCGACCATGACGAGACGATCGTCGGCGAGAACCTGCCGACGGAACTCGCCACACAGTGCGGCGACCTCGGTCTTGGAATGCGGTGAGTACCCCACGTTGATCGACAGGTGGCTGCCCTGCGGATAACGCGCCAGAGCCGAGAGATCCGCAGTGTGTGCCAACGGTACGCAGCAATGTTGTTCCCACAGTCTCACGTGCGCCTGCTCTCCATTTCCCAACCGGACCCACCCGTCGGGACAGTACCGCCGAGGGTAGAAATGGTGCATGACTATCGCGGACGACCCGTACCTCTGGCTCGAAGAAGTCACCGACGAGAAGGCACTGGACTGGGTGCGCGTTCGCAACGCGGCGACCACCGAGTCGCTGGCCGGAGACCGGTTCGACGCCACCGAGGCGCGCGTTCGCGAGGTACTCGACACCGATGCTCGCATCCCGTACGCCCGCAGGCGAGGACGGTTCCTGTACAACTTCTGGCGCGACGCCGAGCACGTCCGAGGCATCTGGCGCCGCACCACGATGGACGAGTATCGAACCGAGAACCCGGCATGGGAGGTCCTGCTCGATCTCGACGCACTGGCCGAGAGCGAGGGCGAGAACTGGGTCTGGGGCGGGGCGCAGGTACTGCGACCCGATCAGCAACTGGCCCTGATCACTCTCTCCCGCGGCGGGGCCGACGCGGCGGTGGTGCGGGAATTCGACATCGACTCCCGAACCTTCCGCACCGAGGAGGACGGCGGATTCGCACTGCCCGAGGCCAAGACCGACATCGGCTGGATCGACGCCGACACGGTCTTCGTCGGCACCGATTTCGGGCCCGGTTCGCTGACCGAATCGGGCTATCCGAGGATCACCAAGCGGTGGCGTCGTGGCACTGCGCTCACCGAGGCCGAGACCGTATTCGAAGGCGCAGCTCGAGACATCTCGATCTCCGCGTGGCACGATCGCACACCGGGGTTCGAGCGCGATTTCGTCCAGCGCGCCACCGACTTCTACAACTCCGAGATCCACGTCCTCGACGGTCACGGCCTCACCCGGATCCCGACCCCGACCGACGCGTCGACATCGGTACATCAGAACTGGCTCCTGGTACGCACCATGACGCCATGGACGATCGGCGAGACGACTCACCCCGCAGGGGCCCTGCTCGCCGCGGACTTCGAAGAGTTCATGGCTGGCTCGACAGCTCTGACGGTCCTGTTCGCGCCCGACGAGCACACGTCGCTGCACCAGTACGCCTGGACCGAGAACTACCTGCTGCTGGTGACGTTGCAGGATGTGCGCTCGCAGTTGCACGTCCTCGACCCTCGTGCGCGTTTTGCGTACCTGGAGGTACGCAAAAGGCGCACGACGGATTCGACCACCACCGAAATCATCGGCACCGATGCCGAAGAGAACGGCGACGAGTTCTTCCTGTCCTCCTCCGGCTATCTGACACCTGCGACGCTTCTGTTGGGTAACGCTGATGCGGAACCGGAAATCCTCAAGCAGGCCCCGGCATTCTTCGACACCGAGGGTCTGGCGGTGGAGCAGTTCTTCGCCCGATCGGACGACGGCACCCAGATCCCCTATTTCGTCGTGCGTCGTACAGACGCCGCGCCCGGGCCGACGCTGCTGTACGGCTACGGCGGCTTCGAAATCTCGATGACCCCCGGCTACAGCGGAGCAACCGGGCGGGCCTGGCTCGAGCGTGGGGGCACCTACGTCGTGGCGAACATCCGCGGCGGCGGCGAGTACGGCCCGCAGTGGCACACCCAGGTGCTGCGAGCCGGACGCCATCTCGTCCACGAGGATTTCGCCGCCGTCGCACGGGACCTGGTGACGCGAGGGATCACCACCACCGCACAGCTGGCCGCCCAAGGCGGCAGCAACGGCGGCCTGCTGATGGGCATCATGCTGACGAAATATCCGGAACTGTTCGGCGCGTTGGTCTGTCAGGTGCCGCTCCTGGATATGAAGCGATACCACTTACTGCTCGCGGGCGCGTCGTGGGTGGCCGAGTACGGCGATCCGGACGACCCGGCGGAATGGGAGTTCATCTCTCGGTACTCGCCCTACCAGAATGTCGTCCCCGCCTCGCAGCGTCGGTATCCCCCGATTCTGATTGCCACCTCGACGCGCGATGACCGGGTCCATCCGGGACACGCACGCAAGATGGCTGCGCGGCTGGAAGAACTCGGTCACGACGTCAGTTACTACGAGAACATCGAAGGTGGGCACGGCGGCGCGTCGGACAATGCGCAGTTGGCGTTCAAGACGGCGTTGTCCTACGAGTTCCTGTGGCACCGACTCGCGCAGAGCTGAGCCTCAACCGGCCAGTGCCTGCTCGAACATCGGCCACGAATTGTGCAGGTCCTGCTGCCAGTAGCCCCAGGAGTGGGTCCCTTTCGGACGCAGTTCGAAGTGGGCGGGGATGTCTAGTTGCTCCAACTTCGCCTTCAGCCGTCTGGTGCAGTCGCCGGTGGCGACTTCGATAGCGCCGCCCACCACCATCTGATTGAGCAGCACGAAACCCGGGCCGTTGGGATTGGTTCCGTCGAGGGTGTCCGAGGCTCCGGCCAGTCCGCTGCCGTTGGAGATGTACATCGCTGTACCGCGCAACTTTTCTGCGTTGACGACCGCGTCGTTGCGCAGCCAGTCCGGGTCGTTGTCCGGTCCCCACATGTTGCCCACATTTGCCCCGAGCGCCATCGATACCACTGTCTTGACGTAGGCCCTGCCCAACATGTCAGTGGTGGATGCACATCCGCTGTACGAACCGACGGCGCGGTACAGGCCTGGATGGTGGGCGACGAGGTTCAGGACCGACGTCGCGGCCATCGAGATCCCCGCGATGACGTTGCGGCCGTCGGTATCGAGCAGGTCGTCGACGAGCGGTGGCAGTTCTTCCGCAAGGAAGGTCTCCCACTTGTTGCGGCCGAGCACGGGGTCGTCGTGTTGCCAGTCGGTGTAGTACGAATAGGCACCGCCGATGGGAGTGACCACATTGACGTTCTTGTCGGCGAAGAACGACGCGACGTCGGTCTGGGTGTACCAGTCCATGCCGTCGGTTCCCCCGCCTGCACCGTTGAGCAGGTACAGCGTGGGGCTCGGTGCGGTTCGGTCGGGTGATCGCAGGATCTTCAGCGCGATCGTGCGGTCCATCGCCGCGGAATGGACGAACGCCGTCATGTCGCCGTCGGCTTCCTCCGTGCGAACCACGTAGGACTCCGTCGGCGGATGCGCGATCAGGTCTGCGGGAGCCGCAGCGGCGACCGGCTGGACAGCCACTACAGCGCACGTCGCCGCGCACAAGGCAGCCATACCGCGGACCAGGAACGCTCGAACGATCCGCGTTCTCCCTCCGTATCCACGAACCGAATCCCCCGGGCCGTTCATAGCCGTGCTCACTAACGTCGTCGAACAAATACTGGTTCGAAGACTTTTCCTACCCCAAAACGAACCAAAAGTTCATGCGAACGAGCCAAATCGAGTGAGAAACCGAAAAGATTAGTCCACTTGAACTAACGGTGCATCCAGTCCGCCACGAGATCTGCCACAGCCGTGGGCATGCGGATCCACCCGTTGTGCCCGAGCGGTTCGTCCACGTGCACCGAGGTCACGTCGGCATCGGCGAGCTTGCGAACGAGATTGTCCATCGAGCCTGTAGGCGCGAGTTCGTCCCCTTCGATGGTCACGGCCAGGACCGGAAGCGTGAGACGAGCCATCCGCTCCTCGTAGTCCATATCCGCCCCCGCCGGCTCGATCGACCCGCTTCGCGCGAACCGTGACCAATCATCGATCAGGACACGCGACTGGCGACCGAAGCCACCGATCCCGATCCGATCACCCGGCCAGAAGCCGGCGATGTTGCTGGTCAGAGCCATGGCCGCTGCGCCAACGTACAGCGGAACCCCGCGGGCGGCACCGAATCCGCGGTGGTACGGCGACCCGGACGCCACCAGTATCAAGCCGCCGAGTCTGCCTCTGATGCGGGCGGCATACATCGCCCCGAGTTGCCCACCCATGCTGTGCCCGAGAAGGTATGGCGTCGACTCCGGAAACTGCTCCCGAACCACCTCGAAAATCGCCGGGAAGTCGACCGACACCAATTCCTGATACCCGTACCGACTCGCCGAACTCGGTTTCGGCACACTGTCCCCTTGACCGCGCAGTTCGCCGACCGCGGCGTGAAATCCGCGCGCGACGAGCGCCTCGGCGAACAAGCGGTAGTAGCCGCCGGGAATTCCGAGCCCCGGAAGAACGACTATCACCGGAGCATCGTCACGCCCTTCGCCGGGAAAGAGCGATACCGGCACCGTCGAACCGTCGGGCATTTGAATGGGGACCGTCTGCACCCGGTCACCTTATGCACACGGTCACGCGCCGGTCTCGACGCCCCGGCCGGTGGTCGATCGCCGAACTCTGCACGATCTGTCGATCGACACCACGCTTCGAAACGCGAAAGCCGGGCCCGACGAAGTGTCGAGCCCGGCTTTCGTTGTAGATCAGACGGGCGCGCCGGGGATCTCGATGGTGCCCGAGCCGCTACCTTCCGAGCTGCCGAGAGCGAGCAGCTGAAGCAAGATCGCGAGCAGTTCCATGAAAACTCCTTGAAAAAGTGGGATTCGATGCCGAACGGGCGGCGCGAACACGGAGTCGATATCGCGGATCCATCGCGGAGTCGGCTCCGACCGAGTTCTCATGGGCCTGAGCGCGGCGACGCGGGACCGCGGAGGGTCACTCCGAGGAGGAACTGATACCGGAGAAGAGCTGGATGAGGATCGTGAAGAGGTCACCGAGGTCAGCGGACATACTAGATACTCCTTCATCGAGGGGGATGTGCAGATCGACTGTGACGGATGCCACGCGATGATCTCTGCAAGAAGATTTCTACCCGAGTAGGTCACAGCTTGTACACGAAAATGTCGGTAAAAGTCGAAAAGCTTGGTGTGCCATCACAAATCGGTGACGTTACCGAAGTGTCGCGGCCGCCCCCGACCGCGACCGCGACACCGTTCGCAATGCCTACGCGGCGCTGCCGGAGGTCAACACACCGACGATCTGATCGACGATCGCGTCGACGATGCCCTCGTAGACGCCGGTAGCGATGTCGGTGACGAACTGCGCTGCTGAACCCATGGGATCTCCTGATGCTCGTGTGCAAGTACGGCCGTAGGTGATACGACCTCTCTCGTTCCTACCGCACGTTCGGCTGCGACGCATCACCAGGTTCCGACTCCGGGCACCGACAACGAACCATCGCAACCGAACCTCGGACATTGCACCGAACGGATCGCGAAAACTACTCGCCTATGACGTCTTTCGCGCGCCCGACGAGCAACGGGTCGGTTTCTCCGACAATCTCGGGGTCCTTGTTGGCATAGTCGAATTTGTTGAGCACGAATCGCATTGCGTTGATCCGCGCGCGTTTCTTGTCGTTGCTCTTGACCACCGTCCACGGAGCCACATCGGTATCGGTGGCCCGAAAGTTCTCTTCCTTTGCCGCCGTGTACGCATCCCACTTGTCCAGCGAGGCAAGGTCCATCGGCGAAAGCTTCCACTGCCGCACCGGGTCGACCTGCCGGATGGCGAAGCGGGTGCGCTGCTCGTGCTGCGACACCGAGAACCAGAACTTGGTCAAACTGATGCCCTCGTCCACCAGCATCTGCTCGAACAGCGGTGCCTGCCTGACGAAGTGGGCGTGTTGCTCATCGGTACAGAAGCCCATTACCCGCTCGACGCCCGCACGGTTGTACCAGGAGCGATCGAACATGACGATCTCCCCGGCCGCAGGCAGATGCGCGATGTAGCGCTGGAAATACCATTCCGTGGACTCACGGACAGACGGTTTCTCGAGCGCGACGACGCGGGCTCCACGCGGGTTGAGGTGTTCCATGAAGCGCTTGATCGTGCCGCCCTTACCCGCGGCGTCCCGGCCCTCGAAAATGATGACGTGGCGTCGCCCGGTTTCCTTGGTCCACATCTGCAGCTTGAGCAATTCGATCTGCAGCAGCCGCTTTTCGAGCTCGTACTCCGCCCGTGTCATGCGCTCTTCGTACGGGTAGTCCTCCCGCCAGGTGTCGACGACATGACCATCGGGGACCGTCAGCAGTACCGGATCGTCGTCGTCGGAGTCGTCGACGACGAAACCCGAGGTATCGGAGAGATCGACGGCCGTAGTGATATCGAGCAGCTCGCTCAGGTTCGAGCGTGCAGCCTCACCGTTGCGAAGATCATTGTCGGTCATGTGCGGAAAGTTAGTGCTCATCGGTGACGGTTCGATGGCGATTCGGTGAACACGGGATTCGACCCGGCCGCGCTATCCCGGCCCGCAAGGGGGACGGGCCGGGGTAGCGCTCGTGCCAGATCTCTCGCAACCACGTGCGACGGTAGTACCCCTCCGATCCCGAGGTCCAGGGCTCGGGCCGGAAAAGTCGATGATCTTGTTCGAGTGCCGTTTTCGGACCGTCTGTTTATCGGGGTCGATATGGGTGAAACCCCCGATGCGCCGAAAGCCGTTGATGAAGCAGACTTTTCACCATGACATTCGAGAGCGATCAACCAAGAGAATTCACCCTGTCCAGCTCGCAGAAGATGATCGGTGGTGTATGCGGAGGCGTCGCGGAATACTTCGGTTGGGACGTCAACATCGTCCGACTCGCCACCGTTGCCGCCACGGTACTGACCGGCGGTACCGTGGCACTGATCTACCTGGCTGCGTTGATGCTGATTCCGCGTCGTTGATTCTGATTCCGCGTCGAGGATGACAACGTGCAGGAAGGACAACACAGCCGCGACATGACGAAACCCCGGACCAGTGCGACCGGCCCGGGGTTTCGCAGAGTTCTAGCTTGCGGAGCTGGAGATTCCGTCGGCACTTCCGGTCACCAGCGACGAGATCGCGTCGGCGATGCCCGAAGCGATTCCCTCGGTGATGCCATCGGTGATGGGGCCGAGGATACCGCCGCCGTCGGTTCCGCCGCCGAGCAGACCGCTGAGGAGATCGAGAAGAAACATGAGGGAGACCCTTTCGGAGGCATGTCGCGAGGCCTGAGTCGGACGTATGACCAGACGGCAGAAACATAACGGTCCGGACTCATTTCAGTCCATAGTTTCGGACAAAAAGGACCTGCGGACTTTTTCGATGCCCTGAAACCTACTGTCTGGTGCCCGATCTCACTTGCTCTGAGTCTTTCCGGTGATCAACCACCCGCACGGTGCCGCCAGATCATCGGCCTCGGCCGGTCCCATCGAACCGGGTGCGTAACTCTTCACCTTCGGCGGGTCGTTCAATACAGGGGCGGCCACATCCCATACGTGAGCCAGACCGTCGGGCCGGGTGAACAGCGAACGGTCGCCGCTGAGCACATCGAGAATCAGACGCGCGTACGGGCTCAGTGGTTCGGCATCGGGCACGGACTTCAGCGGTAGCGCCAGATGCCCGACCGACAGGTCGAAATCGGGGCCCGGCTCCTTGACCGTCATGGCGATGTCGATGCTGCCGTCGCCGGAGAGGTCGAACGTCAGCACCGCACCGTCAGGTGGCAACTCGCCCAGCGGACTGTCCGTCGGTGTACTGAACACCAGCGACACCCGCTGCGCGCCGACCCCGAGCATCTTGCCGGTACGAAGCAGGAACGGAACCCCACGCCAGCGATCGGTATCGACCCACAACGTGGCGGCAACGAAGGTATCGACCGTCGAGTTGTCGTCGACCCCCTCGACATCTCGGTAACCGTCGTACTGGCCGAGCACCACCTCCGCTGGATCGAGGGGGCGGAACCGACCGATGACCTCCTCGCGCGCCGACTGCAGATCCTCGGCGTTCAACGATGCGGGCGGTTCCATCGCCACCTCCGCGGCAACCTGGAACAGGTGCGTGACGAGCATGTCCAATACTGCGCCGGTGGCGTCGTAGAACTCGGCGCGATCGTCGATGTCGAGCGTCTCGGGCACGTCGATCTGCACCTGGGTCACGTGCTCCGAGTTCCAGATGCCGCTGATCATTCCGTTGGCGAACCGCAATACGTGTAGGTTCTGCGTCGCTTCCTTGCCCAGGAAGTGGTCGATCCGATAGACCTGACTTTCGTCGACCACCTCGTGGACGGCCTTGTCGAGTTCCTCGAAATTGCGTTGTGAGGTGCCGAAGGGCTTCTCGTAGACCACTCGTGCGCCCTCGGCCAGATCGTGTGCCCCGAGCGCCTTGGTGTAGTCCACGAATGTGCTCGGCGGGAGCGCGATGTAGTGCACCAACTGTGCGTCGTCGCCGAGATCCTTCTTCACCTCGCCGACGACCTCGACCAGCTTGCCGGGATCGTCGACGGTGAAGCCGTTGCCCGCGAATCGGATTCGCCGGGAGAATTCGGACCAATCGCCCTCGGCCACGTTCTCGGCGAACTCATCGAGTGCGCCGCGCACATGGTCGCGGAACTCGTCGTCGGACGTGTCTTTACGTCCGTTGCCGATCAACACCCATTTCTCGGGCAACAGGCCTTCGAGATGGAGTTGGTAGAACGACGGCAGGACCATTCGCTTCGCGAGGTCTCCGGTTGCGCCGAACAGGACGAATACTGTGGGTTGCGAGGACGCCATGACTCCACTATGCACCGCATAGTTTGCGAGCGCACAGTGCCGAAGACGCACAGTGCCGAAGAGGTGAAGGTGCACGATGACCAGATCACGGTTTCACGGTGAGATATACGGGGTAGGTACCCACGCCGGTGTACGCATCGTCGTCGGCCATTGGACGAGCTCGCCTCTCGGCGAGTTCACCGACGTCATGATCGAGTTCGCGGACGGTCACCGACTCCTCATCGCACCCGACGAGGACGTTCGGGAATTCGTCACGGCCACATACACGTTCGACGCCACCGAACTAGGCCCGGTGACATTTGCCGCTCAGCAGGACGGTTGGCGATCGGTGACAGCGGGCGACCTGTCGGTACGGATCCGAGTCGCCGGCCCCACTCTCCTCGGCCGGGCATTGCAGCTGCTCCCCGGCGCGGTGTCCACGGCACCGTGGTTCTGCGCAATCAGCGACCCCATCGCCCGAGTGCTGCTGCGGGGCGTGCGTACCCGCGGCAGCGCAGGCGGCGGCCGACGCGAGTACTACGGCGCGCGAGCACAACATCGCGTCACCGATGTGCAGGCATCGTGGCAGGGTGCAGATCTCGGAGCCCTGACTCCGGTGTCTCCCCCGGTGAGATTCGGCTTCGGCAGCACCCCCGCCGCGCCGTCGGTCACCACCATCACCACGACGATCGACAGTTAGATCGCTCGACAGTCAGATCACGGCCGCACCGGCTGCGCGCAGATCGTCGAGGGCTGCCGCGGAGGTCTCGGGGGCAACTCCGGCGACGAGATCGGTCAGCACCCGAACCTCGAAGCTCCCGCTGACTGCGTCCTTCGCCGATGCCAGCACGCAGTAGTCGGTGGCCAGTCCGACCACGTCGACGGCGGTGACCTCGTTGGCAGCCAGTACGTCGGCCAGGGGCGTCCCGTCCTCGGTGACACCCTCGAACGCCGAGTACGACGGCTTGCCCTGCCCCTTGTAGACGTGGACGTCCACCGAGCCGGTGGCGTAGTCCGGGTGATACTCGGCTCCGACCGTGCCCGCGACGCAGTGCACCGGCCAGGTATCGACGAAATCGGGGGCGGCGTCGGTGGCGAAGTGGCCGCCGTTGTCGCCCACCGCGTCGTGCCAATCGCGCGAGGACACCACCAGGTCGTACTCGTCGCCGTGGCGCGCCAGGTACGCACTGATCCTGCGCGCGACCTCCGCGCCGCCGGTCACCGCGAGAGCGCCTCCCTCGGTGAAGTCGTTCTGCACATCCACTACCAACAGGGCACGAGTCATGAATCCCAGTATCCTCGACGCGTGCATGTTTCGTCGCTGGTGACCTACCCCGTCAAGGGATGCGCGGGTGCCGCCCTCGAGTCGGCTCGGGTCGGTGCCACCGGCCTCGAGCACGATCGGGCGTTCATGATCGTCGACGCCGACGGCACGTTTCGCAGCCAACGCAGCGACCCCGTGCTCGCCCTCGTCCGCTGCTCGGTGACCGACGAGGTGTTGACGCTGCAACACCCGTCGGCCGGTTCGGTCACCGTGGCCGTCGACCGCGACTCCGCTGCCCAGCAGGTCACCCTGTTCGGCGCGCCGATGCGCGGGATCGATCAGGGAGACGAGATCGCTGCGTGGCTGGCCGAGGTGATCGAAGAACCCGCAAGACTGGTGGCCGCACCCCGCGATCTGGGCCGCGTCACCGACGGAATATCGCCCGGCTCAGCGCAGTTCGCAGACAGCTCGGCAGTGCACATCGTCTCCACCGCCACGCTGGCCGGCCTCAACTCCAGGCTCGACGTCGCATTGCCGATGAACCGATTTCGCCCCAATATCGTGATCGATGGATGGGAGGAACCCCACCGGGAAGACGAGGTCAGGGACGTCGGCGTCGGATCGGTCGATCTCGCGTACACCAAGCTCGCCATTCGGTGCGCCGTCACCACCGTGGAGCAGAGCACCGGGTTGCGTACCGGACCCGAGCCCCTGCGGACCCTGGCAACCTATCGCCGCGCCAGGCAGAAGGGCGTCGCCTTCGGAGCGAAGTTCTCGGTGATGCAGGAGGGCACGGTGACGGTGGGCGACGAACTACGCGTCGGAAGCTGGGGCGAGTCGGAGCTGTAGCTCGGGTGAAGCGACCTGACTGTCCACTATTCGCTCCCGGATTCGCTTTCCCGCCTACGAGAAGAAATCGTGGACAACCATCGCACTGGCTTCCGCTGCTACCAGCGCCGCCAATTGAATGCGCGCCTGCCCCGCCCGCAGTTCCCGAGAGAACACCGCACCCGCATCGAGGAGGTCGTGCCCGCCGCCGCCACCGCCGTACGTCGGCGATGTCTCACCGAACGGCACCCGCGTGGTGACCACCACGTGCACCCCGGCGTCCACCGCATCCTTCACCGCGCGCACGACGCGGGCGTTGGCGTTTCCCGAGCCCAATGCCTCGAGCACGATGCCCGACGCCCCGGCCGCGCGGCAGGCCTCGATCTGCACTCCGTCCGCCCCCGGATACAGAGCAACGATGTCGACCCGAGTTCCGGCAACGGGGGTGCGGCGCAACACGTTCGGCCGAGGCAGCGCCGCCGAGCGAAACGCATCGAGTTCGGTGGTGTGTTTCTTGATGACCCCGCGAGCCGGCAGCAGCCGCCCACCGAAGGCGATCAGCACACCGCGTTCGGACCGTGCTGCCGCCACGGCCGCAGCAATATTGCTCGGGCCGTCCGGGTCGGGGTGATCGGCGGTGCGCTGCGCACCGGTGAACACCACCGGACGCTCGTCGTCGTGGAACAGATCCACGTACAGCGCCGACTCCTCCATCGTGTCGGTACCGTGCAGCACCACCACCCCGGCGCAACCGTCCTCGGCCAGCGCACCCGACACCGCCGCACCGATGATGTCGAGATCGGCGAAGTCCATCGCAGAGCTGTCCTTGGACATCACCTCGCGCACTCGTACCCCGTCGATATCGGCACCGAAACCGGCAACCGGACGAGAAACCCCGTGCTCGTCGC
The DNA here is from genome assembly GCF_049195265.1 of Rhodococcus sp. MALMAid1271. Lineage (NCBI taxonomy): Bacteria > Bacillati > Actinomycetota > Actinomycetes > Mycobacteriales > Nocardiaceae > Rhodococcus > Rhodococcus sp. MALMAid1271. The sequence continues at coordinate 35,414 of NZ_JBMIRQ010000046.1, forward strand.
GACTACTGGCGATCGTCCCGCCGGTGGTCAACAACGAAACGTGCTTACTCACTGGCGGCTGCCACCTCTCGAATTCTCTTGCGGCACAGGTACCATCCGCCGACCAACATCGGCGCGATGACCAGGACCGACGCTACGGTCCAGGTTCCCACAGGCTTGTCGAAGGCCATCAGAACCAGTACACACAGCAGAAAGCCTAGCGTTGCGATTCCGGTGTACGGGGCACCGAACATGCGAAACCTCGGTCTCGTCACCGCCCCGGTACGTGAGAGCGACCAGAACTTCAGCTGACACGCCACGATCACGGCCCACGCACTGATGATGCCCAGTGCCGCCATGTTGAGCACGATCTCGAATGCCTGCGCAGGAACGATCGCGTTGAGCACGACACCGAGCAGGGTGACCACCGAGGTCAGGGCGATTCCGCCGTACGGCACACCCGACTTGTTCATCCTGGCTGCGAATTTCGGTGCCGAACCTGCCACGGCCATCGAATGCAGGATCCGTCCGGTGGAGTACAGCCCGGCGTTGAGCGAGGACAGCGCGGCGGTGAGCACGACGAGATTCATGATCGCGTCGGCCCCTTCGACGTCGATCGCCCCGAAGAAGGTGACGAACGGACTCTCCCCCGCCTGATAGCTGGTGTACGGCAACAGCAGCGACAGCAGCAGCACCGATCCGACGTAGAACACCACGATGCGCACGATGACCGTGTTGATCGCCTTCGGAATGACCTTCTCCGGATTCGCCGTCTCACCCGCGGCGGTTCCGACCAATTCGATCGAGGCATAGGCGAATACGACGCCCTGGATCACCACGATCGCAGGAAGCAGTCCGCTGGGGATGAGTCCACCGTTGTCGGTCAGCACACTCAGACCCGGGGCTTGCCCGTCGATGGGCGTCCCGAAGATCACGTAGTACACCCCGACCGCCAGGAATGTCACCAGGGCGACGACTTTGATCAGCGCGAACCAGAATTCCAGTTCTCCGAAGACCTTGACCGACACCAAGTTCAACCCGAGTACCAGCACCAGGCCAGCCAGTGCGAACACCCACTGGTCCACCTGTCCGATCGGTGCCCAGTACTTCTTGAAGAAGTTCATGTACAACGCCACCGCCGTGACATCGACGACGGCCGTCATCGCCCAGTTCATCCAGTAGAGCCAGCCTGCGGCGAAAGCGACCTTCTCCCCGAAGAATTCACGGGAGTAGGAGACGAACGAACCCGATGTGGGTCGATGCATCACCAGCTCGCCGAGTGCGCGCAGGATGAGGAACGCGAAGAAGCCACACAGCGCGTACACCAGCACCAGCGCAGGTCCGGCGTCGCGCAGCCGGCCGCCTGCGCCGAGAAACAGTCCGGTGCCGATCGCGCCACCGATGGCGATCATCTGAATCTGACGCGGTGCCAGTTCTTTTCGATAGCCGAGGTCTTCTTCACTGAAGGCCTCACGATTGTCGATGCTCATCTGCCGCTACCTCGTGGACGTTTCGGGAGCGTCTGCGTGCTCGACGGGAGCCACCCGCAGGTTCGCCAGATGCTCGGGACTGAGTAGTCGATCCAGTTCCTCGCGGGCCAGCAGACCCCGCTCGAGCACGAGATCGACGACATTGCGACCGCTGACGAGTGCTTCCTGTGCAATCGCAGTGGATTCGACGTATCCGAGATACGGGCTCAGCGCGGTCACCAGGCCGATGGAGTTCTCCACCCGCTCACGTAGCAGATCGGCATTGGCGGTGATGCCGTCCACGCACCGATGCGCGACGGTGCGGCAGGCTGCACTCAGATGCGCCATGCCGTCGGACAGGGACTTGACGATGATCGGCTCGAAAGCGTTGAGCTGCAACTGACCTGCTTCGGCGGCCATCGTGATCGTCACATCGTGACCGATCACCTCGTAGGCGACCTGGTTGAGCACCTCGGGAATGACGGGGTTGACCTTGCCGGGCATGATCGACGAACCTGCCTGCATCGGAGGCAGATTGATCTCGTTGAAGCCGGCACGCGGCCCGGAGGAGAGCAGTCGCAGATCGTTGCAGATCTTCGACAGCTTCACCGCGACGCGCTTGAGCACACCGGACAGGTGCACGAACTGGCCGACGTCCTGGGTGGCCTCGATGAGATCCGTTGCGGTGACCAGTGGCAGCCCGGTGATGGTGCGCAGGTGGGCGACGGCCGATTCCGTGTAGCCGGCGGGGGCGTTTAGGCCGGTACCGATGGCGGTGGCACCCAGGTTGATCTCGTGAACCAGCAGCGCTGCCTCTTCGAGCCGCGAGCAGTCCTCGTCGATCATGACCGCGTAGGTACCGAACTCCTGACCGAGGGTCATCGGTACCGCGTCCTGCAGCTGCGTGCGCCCCATCTTGACCACCGTTGCGAACTCGGTTGCTTTGCGGGCGAAGGAGTCTCGCAGCACCTTCATCGAGGCGATGAGCTCGTGCACGGCAAAGACTGTCGCGATGTTCACCGAGGTCGGGTACACGTCGTTGGTGGACTGCGACGCATTCACGTGCTCGTTGGGGTGCAGCATGCTGTAGTCGCCGTGTGCGTGCCCGAGAATCTCCAAGGCGCGGTTCGCGATCACCTCGTTGGCGTTCATGTTGGTCGACGTGCCCGCGCCGCCCTGGATGACATCGACGACGAACTGATCGTGCCACTGCCCGTCGAGAATCTCCTGACACGCCGCGCGAATAGCCTCCCCGCGCGTGGCGTCGAGAATCCCGAGATCCTGGTTGGCGGATGCGGCCGCCCACTTCACCGCCGCGAGTCCGCGGACGAGGTGCGCGTTGGTGGAGATCGGACGGCCCGTGATGGGGAAGTTCTCGAGGGCTCGCAGAGTGTGGATTCCCCAATACACGCTCGTCGGGATTTCACGTTCCCCGAGAAGATCCTTCTCGATGCGGGTATCGGCCACGGTGCTCTCCTAAGTGAGGGTGTCCAGCTGTCCGGCTGTCTGACAGGTTATAGTGTGAAGCACGACACCCGTCACGTCAACACCTGGCTTGACCCACACCACATCGAAGGGGACGATCCAGGCATGAGCCTGTCGGACAGCTGGGCAGTCAGCGCGCCGATCACCACGAGGGTGAGCGCCGCAGAAGCCGTGTTCGCCGACCTGCGCGACGCGATCGTCTCGGGCCGCATCGCCGTCGGCGAGAAGCTTCCCGCCGAGGCCGCACTGGCCACGCGGCACGGCGTCAGCCGATCGGTCATCCGCGAAGCCCTCAGATCGTGCACAGCACTGGGGCTGACCGAAACCAAAACCGGGCGAGGAACTTTCGTCATCGCCGATCGGGTCTCCGGCGATCTCGACATCGGCAACTACGCAGCCAGGGAGTTGATGGAGGCCAGGCCACACGTCGAGGTTCCCGCTGCCGGATGGGCGGCCGAAAGACACACCGAGGAGGATCTACAGGTCCTGCTCGGGCTGGCCGAGGAAATGCGCGGGGAGGACGACCAGCAAACCTGGGTCACGCTCGACGGCCAGTTCCACACCGCCATAGCCAGGGCCAGCAAGAATCGCGTGTTCGAGGCGATCATCGTCGATATCCGCGGAGCGCTGACCCGGCAGTCCGAAACCCTCAACCTCGTCGCACATCGCCAGCAGCAATCCAATGTCGAACACGACGCCATCGTCGAAGGCATCCGGTCCGGCAATTACGCCACGGCTGCTCAGGCCATGACCGAACACCTCAGCGCCGTCCGCGGAGCGGTGGAGTCACTGCGCGGGTGACGCAGCCGAGCCGCCCGATAGGATCCCAGCTGTGACGAAGGTACTGAACTCCCTCCCTGTCGGTGAACGAATCGGCATTGCATTCTCCGGCGGTCTCGACACGTCGGTGGCCGTGGCGTGGATGCGTGAGCACGGCGCGATCCCGTACGCCTACACCGCAGACATCGGCCAGTACGACGAACCGGATCTGTCCGATGTACCCGAGCGCGGTCGGGCCTACGGGGCCGAGCAGGCGCGGCTCATCGACTGCCGTGAGCCGCTCGTCGAGGAGGGCCTTGCCGCACTCACCTGCGGCGCGTTCCACATTCGCTCGTCGCTGCAGACGTACTTCAACACCACCCCACTCGGCCGTGCGGTGACCGGCACGATGCTGGTGCGGGCGATGGCCGAGGACGGGGTTTTCATCTGGGGCGACGGTTCCACCTACAAGGGCAACGACATCGAGCGGTTCTACCGCTACGGCCTGCTCGCCAATCCGCAGCTGCGAATCTACAAGCCGTGGTTGGACGAGGCCTTCGTGGCCGAACTCGGTGGACGCCACGAGATGTCGCAGTGGCTCACCCAACGCACGCTCCCCTACCGCGACTCCGCCGAGAAGGCGTACTCGACCGACGCCAACATCTGGGGTGCCACCCACGAGGCGAAGCAGCTCGAATACCTCGACACCTCCCTCGAAATCGTCAGTCCCATCATGGGAGTCCGCTTCTGGGACCCCGAGGTGGAGATCGAGGCCGAGGAAGTCACCGTCGAATTCGAGCGCGGACGACCGGTACGCATCAACGGTCGCAGCTTCGACAGCGCCGTCGACCTCGTGATGGAAGCAAATGCCATCGGCGGTCGACACGGCCTCGGCATGAGCGATCAGATCGAGAACCGCATCATCGAAGCCAAGAGCCGCGGCATCTACGAGGCCCCCGGCATGGCGCTGCTGCACATCACCTACGAACGCCTCGTCAACGCCATCCACAACGAGGACACCGTCGCGTCGTACCACAACGAAGGCCGTCGCCTCGGGCGCCTGCTCTACGAGGGCCGCTGGTTCGACCCGCAGGCACTGATGCTGCGCGAGGGCCTGCAGCGTTGGGTCGGCAACGTCGTCAGCGGCAGCGTCACACTGCGCCTGCGCCGCGGCCAGGACTTCACGATCGTCGACACCCAGGGCAGCAACTTCAGTTACCACCCCGAGAAGCTGTCGATGGAACGCAGCCAGGGGCAGGCCTTCTTCCCCGGCGACCGCATCGGCCAGCTGACGATGCGCAACCTCGACATCGCCGATTCACGCAGCAAACTCGAGCAGTACGCCGCACAGAATCAGCTCACCGCCTGGGGCGAGTTGATCGGCGAACTGCCTGCAGGCGGAGCCGAGGCCATCGCCGCGAGCAGCCCCGGCAGTTCGGTGGATTCCTCCGCTCTCGATCACGCCGCCATCGAGTCCGGTACCGACTGATTTTCGCCGCCGAACTCGAAGTTGTGGACGGATTTCCGCTGATTTCCGTACATAACTTCGAGTTCGGCTACTCCTCGGGCTCGGTGAGCCCTTCATGCTCGTCCCGTTCGGCCCACTCGAGCAGCTCGTCGATGGCGAACACCGCATCGTCGATGCCCGCATGCAAGTCGCCCAACTCGGCGAATCTGGCCGGCACCGTGAACATCGTGAACTCGCGCGGGTCGACGTCCGGCACCTCGTCCCAGGAAATGGGCGTCGAGACGGTCGCTTCCGGGTTGCCCCGCACCGAATAGGCGCTGGCAATGGTGTGGTCGCGGGCATTCTGGTTGTAGTCCACGAACAGGGTCGACGGGTCGCGGTCCTTGCGCCACCAGGTGGTGGTCACGTCCTCGGGGGCTCGTCGTTCTACTTCTCGCGCGAAAGCCAGTGCAGCCCTTCGCAATTCCTTGAAACCGTAGGCCGGTTCGATGCGCACGTAGATATGCAGGCCGTGTCCGCCGGAGGTCTTCGGCCAGCCGACCGCGCCGAGATCCCCCAGCACTTCCTGCACTACCCCGGCCACGCGTCGGACCCGGTCGAAGGGGCAGTCGGGCATCGGGTCGAGGTCGATGCGCCACTCGTCGGGCATCTCGACATCGGCGCGGCGACTGTTCCACGGATGGAACTCGACGGTGGACATCTGCACGGCCCAGGCCACGTGCGCCAACTCGGTGACACACAGTTCGTCGGCGGTGCGGTTGTAGCGCGGGAACGTCACCTCGACGGTCTCGAGCCACGGCGGCGCGCCATGAGGGACCCGCTTCTGGTGCACTTTGTCGCCCGCCAGGCCCTTGGGGAATCGATGCATCATGCAGGGCCGCTCCCGCAGCGCCCGCACGATGCCGTCTCCGACGCTGAGGTAGTAGTTCACCAGATCCAGCTTGGTGGCACCACTGACGGGGAAGTACACGCGATCGGGATTGGAGATGCGGACCATGCGGTCCCCCACTGGAATCTCGATCGCAGGTGAGCTGCTGGCCATGGGCCGAGGGTAGGCGATCGCGCTGGCAGAGGCGTGCTATCGGCATATTCGGGTACACCGCACAGGACCGTTCACCAGCAACCGAGGAGCAACGTTGATCTTCATCACCGCAAAGTTCAAGGTCAAGCCCGAGCATGCGGACAACTGGCCCGAGATCTCACGCGAGTTCACCGAAGCATGCCAGGCCGAGGAGGGATGCCTCTGGTACTTCTGGTCCCGTACCCTCGACGACCCGACCGAGTACGTCCTGGTGGAGGCGTTCAAGGATCCCGATGCCGGTGCCGCCCATGTGAATTCGGATCATTTCAAGCAGGCTCAGAAGGATCTCCCGCCGTACCTGCAGGAGACGCCGAAGATCATCAGCCAAGAGGTCGAGGGCACCGACTGGAACGAACTCGGCGAACTCGCCGTCGACTAGATCGTTCTACTCGGGCCCTTCTCGATCCCGGACCGCATCGCCCAGCGTCACGACGGCGTCTGCGAACTGACCCGGCAACTCCTGGGGCGGGTTGTGGCCGCAATCGAGTTCACGAACATCGATCAGATCGGTGAAGTGGGCCGAATGGTCCGGGCGACCGTAGAGCGCGGCGACGGTGTCCTCGGTCGGATCGATCACGACCGAGGGCACCGTGATCCTCGGTTGTTCTGCCAGCAACGTCTGTGTCGCGGCATAGGCAGGGTCACCCATCTCGATTCCGTACCGGTGTCGGTAGGAGTGCACGGACACATCCACGAAGTCCGGGTTGTCGAACGAGGGTGCGGTAGCTGCGAATTCGGAGTCTCCGAAGCGCCAGCTGGGCGACCAGTCCGTCCACAGGGTCTGAGCAATTTCTGCGCGGTGGGCTGCGAGCCCGGCGCGGCCCCGCTCGGAGTGCAGGTAGTACTGGTACCAGTACCGCTTCTCGAGGTGCGGCAGTGCCGGAGTCGACACGGCGGCAGCGATGTCCTGGACCAGATACCCGGACACGCTCACCAGACCGGATACCAGCTCCGGCCACACCGCGGCGACGCCGCACGCCGCGCGCCCACCCCAGTCGTAGCCCGAAACGAGAGGCCGATCGAGTTTCAGCCCCAGGATCAGCTCTTTCAGATCGTGCGCGAGCGCCGCTTGCTCGCCCGACCGCATCGTCTTCGCATCGACGAATCGAGTCGGCCCGAAGCCGCGCAGGTACGGCACCACCACGTCGTAGCCGGAATCACTCAGCAGCCGTGCGACATCGTCGTAGCAACGCGGGTCGTACGGAAAGCCGTGTAACAGCACCACGGACCGATCGGACGGATCACCGAGGCGATCGAAGGCCACATCCAGCACGCCTGCGCGAATCATCATCGGTCCATGCTCGCATCTGCGGTGACCGCGTCAGCTGCTCAGCACGTCCTGCATCCCCGGAGCGAGGACGTCGGACAAGGCGTTCCACGGGACGGTGATCGTGATGAGTCCGATGCCGTATGCGCCCACCTGGTAGTCCCCGAAGTGAATGTTCATTCCTTCCGGGGAGGCCGTCCAGTTGGCGAAGTTGGCCACCGTCGGTTCGATGCCCGAGCGCTCGAAGCTCTCGCCCGCGCGGGTACTCGGAAGAATCTTCGCCGCTTGCTCGGACAGCCGTGACAGGCCGGCGTCGAGGTCGGTGAAGGCGTCGCCGAGGGTGATCGGCTGGGCGGTGTCGGTATCGATCGTGACGGTCGCGATCAGCGAATCACCATGAGCACCGGGTGGCACTGCGATCCAATCGGTGATCTGTTCGACGCTGACCACGTGCCTGCCGATGTGGGACGCACCCGAGGAGTAGCCATCGCTGAGGGCGAAGTCCAGTCCTTGGTGTCCGTCGATCTGATCCTGCAACGCAGCTCGCATCGACTCGTTGAACTCGGCCGTCACGGCCGGATCCCCACCACTGAGCTGCGGAATACCGACATCGTAGGTCGCGTGCTCGGTTGATCCGGTGACCCGAGTACTACCCAGAACGTATGGCTCCTCGGCCTGGGAGGTCGCGGACGCGGAAGTGGTCGTCGGCTCGGCGCGCTCGGTTGTGACCTGCGTATCGGAGGTTGGCGGCGGAGCCGCGGTCGTGGCTGTCCCCGAGTTGGAACAGCCCGCGAGTGCGGCGACGACGGCGAGTGCGATGGTCATCGAGCGACAACGAACCATTACCCACACTAAACACATGACGGCCGTCCACTCAACCACCGGACAGCCGCCAACTGCGCTGTTAGCGTCGAACGTCCAGGCCACCTGCCATCGACGTATCGGAGGAGAGTTCGATGAGAACGAGGAGCATCATCACCAATCTGCGCGTACCGAACGTGGACGCGGCCAAGTCGTTCTACTCCGAGTTCCTCGGTCTACGTTCGGAGGAGTTCGACATGGTTGGGTCGCTCGGCTGACCTCGCCCGACCGACCGGTCAGCGTTCAGTTGGTGGCCGGGGATGCGAGCGCACCGGAGGATTCGGTGATGTCGGTTCTCACCGATGATGTCGAGGGCGCCTACGTCGAAGCGCAGAAGCTCGGCTACGAGATCGTGCATCCACTGACGACCGAGTCGTGGGGTGTGCGCCGCTTCTTCGTGCGCGCGCCCGACGGCAACGTGGTCAACATCGCGTATCACCGGGACTGACGCTTCGAACCACGAAAAAGCCCGACCCCCTCGACAGGGGCCGGGCTTTTCTCGTGCGTAGGGGCTGGACTCAGAAGTCCATGCCGCCCATGCCACCGGTCGGGTCGCCTGCGGGCGCTCCGGCCTTCTCGGGCTTGTCGGCAACGACGGCCTCGGTGGTCAGGAACAGAGCCGCGATGGACGCTGCGTTCTGCAGGGCCGAGCGGGTGACCTTGACCGGGTCGTTGATGCCTGCGGCGAGCAGATCCTCGTACTCGTTGGTCGCGGCGTTGAGGCCGTGACCGGAGGGCAGGTTGGACACCTTGTCCGCGACGACGCCGGGCTCGAGGCCTGCGTTGAATGCGATCTGCTTGAGCGGGGCGGACAGTGCGACGCGAACGATGTTCACGCCGGTTGCCTCGTCACCGTCGAGCTTGAGGTTGTCGAGTGCGGGCGCTGCCTGGAGCAGTGCCACGCCGCCACCGGCGACGATGCCTTCTTCGACGGCTGCCTTGGCGTTGCGCACGGCATCTTCGATGCGGTGCTTGCGCTCCTTGAGCTCGACCTCGGTCGCCGCTCCGGCCTTGATGACTGCAACGCCACCGGCCAGCTTGGCCAGGCGCTCCTGCAGCTTCTCGCGGTCGTAGTCGGAATCGGAGTTCTCGATCTCGGCGCGGATCTGGTTGACGCGACCGGCGATGGCGTCGGAATCGCCCGAGCCCTCGACGATGGTGGTCTCGTCCTTGGTGATGACGACCTTGCGTGCCTGACCGAGCAGTTCGAGTCCGGCGGTCTCGAGGGAGAGGCCGACCTCTTCGCTGATGACCTCGCCGCCCGTGAGGATGGCGATGTCGGCGAGCTGCGCCTTGCGACGGTCACCGAATCCGGGAGCCTTGACGGCCACGGACTTGAAGGTGCCACGGATCTTGTTCACCACGAGGGTGGAGAGAGCTTCGCCCTCGACGTCCTCGGCGATGATGACGAGCGGCTTGCCGGACTGGATGACCTTCTCCAGCAGGGGCAGCAGGTCCTTGACCGTGGAGATCTTGGAGCTGACGAGCAGGATGTACGCGTCTTCGAGGACGGCTTCCTGGCGCTCTGCATCGGTGGCGAAGTACGCCGAGATGTAGCCCTTGTCGAAGCGCATGCCCTCGGTGAGCTCGAGCTGCAGGCCGAAGGTGTTGGACTCCTCGACCGTGATGACGCCTTCCTTGCCGACCTTGTCCATGGCCTCGGCGATGAGCTCGCCGATGGACGGGTCGCCTGCGGAGATACCGGCGGTAGCAGCGATCTGCTCCTTGGTGTCGATCTCCTTGGCGGACGAGAGCAGCGACTCGGTGACGGCTGCAACAGCCTTCTCGATGCCGCGCTTGAGGCCGAGCGGGTTCGCGCCGGCTGCGACGTTGCGCAGACCTTCACGGACGAGCGCCTGAGCGAGAACGGTAGCGGTGGTGGTGCCGTCGCCTGCGACGTCGTCGGTCTTCTTGGCGACCTCTTTGACGAGCTCGGCACCGATCTTCTCGTAGGGATCTTCGAGCTCGATCTCCTTGGCGATGGAAACACCATCGTTGGTGATCGTGGGAGCTCCCCACTTCTTCTCGAGTACGACGTTGCGGCCCTTGGGGCCCAACGTCACCTTTACTGCGTCGGCGAGGGCGTTCAGCCCGCGCTCGAGGCCACGGCGTGCCTCTTCGTCGAACGCGATGATCTTGGCCATTGCGAAGTGATCCTCCGGATTGGGGGTGACACATTGCTGGCCGAGCTCGGTGCCCGCGACGGACGACCAGGGGTGTCGTTGATTCCCCGGCCTCACCGTGTCCCGACCTGGCACTCACGTGTCGAGAGTGCCAACTGCATTTCTAGCACTCGACCATGGCGAGTGCAAGGTCGCCCGCCGACGGCGAACCGCGGCACAGCCACCCGGCGGCGTGCATCGACGGTCCGCGCTCGGCAACCTCGGAGCCTGCCGAGCACCCGTGGTACCGGCGAAGCCTGGCGGCCGGAAGTCGGCGCGTCGAGGCCCGGACTGCGCCATCGAGTTCGGGACAACTGACCTGCATGTGACATACCAGGCGACTCGATCGACTCCGATCGCTCCGGTCACGGCTTGATCACACACTGCACCCCAGCGCTCTCGAGTTTCGCCACCTGCGCCGACGTCGTTTATGGTGACTAGTGGTACTTGACCAAAACAAGAGAAGAAGAACGGCAAACCGTTAGTGGTCAGCCGATTACGGCGACTCGAGTTCTAAGGAAGTCAAGTAAGTGAAAGCAATAAAAGAAGCTTGGGGAGGCCTGCTCAAGCCGGTCTTCGTCCCGGCATCGGTGGTGATCATCGGGATGATCGCCTTTTCGGTCATCTACGCATCGACTGCTGCCGACGCCTTCGACACCCTCAACGGCATCATCGCCGACGGCGTCGGGTGGTGGTACATCCTCGCTGCCACCGGTTTCGTACTGTTCGCGCTGTACTGCGGCCTGAGCCGCGTCGGCAACATCCGCCTCGGCCGTGACGACGAGAAGCCCGAATTCGGCGTCCTGTCCTGGTTCGCGATGCTGTTCAGCGCAGGCATGGGCATCGGCCTGGTGTTCTACGGCGTCGCCGAGCCACTCTCGCACTACGTCAATCCGCCCGAAGCAGGCGGCATTCCCGGATCCACCGACGCAGCCGGTCGCCAGGCGATGGAATTGACGCTGTTCCACTGGGGTCTGCACGCGTGGGCCATCTACGTCGTCGTCGGTCTCGGCATGGCATACATGACCTACCGCAAGGGCAGGCCGCTGACGGTGCGGTGGCTGCTCGAGCCACTGCTCGGTCGCAAGCGGATCGAGGGCGGCATCGGACATGCCATCGACGCGGTCGCGATCATCGGCACCCTGTTCGGTGTGGCGACCTCGCTCGGATTCGGCGTCCAACAGATCTCGGCAGGCCTTGAGTACCTGGGCTGGGTGGAGACCACCAACTGGTTCGTCGTGCTGTTGATCGCCCTCATCACCGGCATCGCCACGTTCTCGGTGGTGACCGGAGTGTCCAAGGGCCTCAAGTGGCTCTCGAACATCAACATGGCGATGGCCGGGGCACTGGCAGTGTTCGTGCTGATTCTCGGACCGACCCTGTTCCTGATGCAGTCCTGGGTTCAGAACCTGGGCGGTTACGTCCAGGCCCTGCCCGAGTTGGCGCTGCGCACCTCACCGTTCGCGGACGACGGCTGGGCTGCCGGCTGGACCATCTTCTACTGGGGCTGGTGGATGAGCTGGGCGCCCTTCGTCGGCATGTTCATCGCCCGTATCTCCCGCGGCCGTACCATTCGCGAGTTCGTTTTCGGTGTGCTCTTGGCCCCGACGATCGTCGGCTCGCTGTGGTTCACCATCTTCGGTGACACCGGCATCCTGCGGCAGCGCAACGAGGGGAATCTGCTCGACGCCGACGGCGCGGTGAACAACAACACCAGCCTCTTCCAGATGCTCGACGGCCTGCCGCTGGCCACCATCACCAGCGTCATCGCCATCGCTGTCATCGTGTTCTTCTTCGTCACGTCCTCGGACTCCGGCTCACTGGTGGTCGATATCCTCTCCACTGGCGGAGAACTGGAGACACCGAGGATCACCCGGGTCTACTGGGCAGTCCTGGAAGGTGTTGCCGCAGCCGTGCTGCTGTTGGTCGGTGGAACGAGTTCCCTGACCGCTCTACAGACGATGTCGATAGCCACGGCCGTACCGTTCTCGGTGGTTCTCGTGCTCGCGTGTGTGTCGATGCTCAAGGCGTTCCGCTACGACGTCGCCACCACGCCGCGGTACATCCGCGTCACCGCGACCGACGAGGCCGTCGCCACTCCCGAGGCCGTGGCGGGTGACGCCACCGCGCCGGCCAAGCGCAAGCGAGTCGGCATCTCCTCGACGTTCTCCGGTCTCAGTCCCTCACGGGATGGGTTGTCGACGCCTCGCGGCGGCGGCACGGTCATGCTGGCGGTGCACGAGGTGTCCACCGAGGAGCTCGAGGTCCATCCCGAAACCGGGGCCGTCGAGTACTCCAGTGACAACGCTCCCGTCGATCCGCTCGGCGGTGAGGTATTCGACACCCAGGAGTTCGCAGACTCCGCCGAAGGCCAGAATCAGAACAATCACTCGGCCTGATTCGACCGCTCGTTCTCTGACCCTCGCGATTGCCGCGGGGGTCAGAGATTTTTCGAAGCCCAATCGGTCAGTGCCTGCAGGGACGGCGACAGTGCCCGACCCGACTTCGTCAGGCTGTACTGCACCGACGTAGGCGGGCCCTCGTCGACGGTGCGCGCGACAAGTCCGGCGGTGCCGAGTTCGCCCAGTCGATCCGAGAGCACCGAATCGCTGATGCTCCCCACTGCACGCCGTAGGTCCGAGAATCCCATCGGACCGTCCATCAGAGTGGCCAGCAACAGTCCGTTCCATCTCTTGCCGAGGCAACCGAAGGCTTTGGCGAGAGCTCCGTCGCAGGCACGAGACTCATGGGGCTGCTCGTCGGGGGCCATGAAGCAACCCTACCGAGGTGCTACAGTCCGCCCGGCTACTTCTGAATTGCTAGTGACCCCAGAAATGAAAGCAGGGCTCATGTTCATTGCAACCCTCATCGCCTCGGTGCTCCTCGCCGTGGCGCTCACGGTCTCCGCGATCGGAAAACTGACGCGCAACCCCTCGGTGATTCCGATGCTCGAGCAGGTCGGCGTTCCCACCGACAAGATCCCGTGGCTCGCCTACCTCGAAATCCTGGGTGCCCTCGGCCTTCTCGTCGGCCTGGTCGTGTGGCCCATCGGTGTCGCGGCGGCCGTCGGCGTCATTGCTTACTTCATCGGTGCCGTCATCGCGCACCTGCGCGCCAAGGACAAGGAATTCGCGCCGGCGGCCGGGCTGGCCGTGTTCGCCGTCGTCGTCCTGGTTCTACGGGTGCTCAGCGCCTGACCAGTCGTAATCCATCTGGCCCGCGGTGGCGAGCGCGTGATCCGCACCCGCCCACCGCGCGACCAGATGCAACGCCAGATCGAGGCCGGCGCTGATTCCTGCCGACGTCGCCAGATCGCCGTGATCGAGGTACCGAACGCCCTCGTGCACGATGAGCGCGGGCCAGCTTTCCCGCAGCAAGTCCAGATCTTCCCAGTGCGTGGTGACCGGACGAGCATCGAGCAACCCCGCCGCCGCCAGAACGAAAGCGCCGGTGCACACCGAAGCCATCAACTCGGCGTCGGGCCGAAGGCCCTTCAACCACTGCAGAACTCGACTGTCGGCCGAGACGGCATCGACGACACCGCCAGGGACCACGACGACGTCGTATCCCCGCGGGTCCTCGATCGTGGTGTCGACGCCGATCCTCATGGCACCTCGAGCAACAACCGCCCTGTCCTCGATCCCGACGAGTGTCACCTCGAAAGGCACCGGGCTCCCCGCTCGTTCGGCCACCCTATTGGCCACCGAGAACACCTCGAACGGACCGCACGCGTCGAGCACCTCGACATCGTCGAACAGGAGAATTGCAACGCTTCTACTCATATTCCGGCCTTCTGCTGCTCGTGTTCGACTTCATGACGTCGGAGCCTGCGTGCGCACCGCCGCGGTCGAGGTCATGACGCGAGATTACCCAGAATGTACCGATAGTTGTATGCCACCAATTGCTCGAGGATCGCTGTGTCCACGTCCGCGAGCTTGTTCACGTACAGGCAACCTGCTCCTCGCCTGTGCTTCCCCAGCTGTTCGAGCAACGCATCCGATTCCGGGGCGTACGTGGCGCCGTACACCGTCAGACTCGACTTACGCGGGGAGAACCCGACGACGAAGTACTCCCCTCGACGGCCGCTGCCCGTCGTGTACCGGTAGGAACCGAAACCGACCATCGTCGGCCCCCACATCACTGCCGGCTGCTCGGTCACCCGACCCATCATCTCCGCGAGCGCGAGGCCGTCCGCACGCCGAACCGGATGCTGCACGGCGGCCAGGAAATCCTCGGCCGATTCGTCGGTGGGGCGCGTGAGATTCTCGTTCAATTGAGCAGAGCCTGCCAGTTGGACGGCACCCGCTCGCGCGGACCGGGAACCGTCTGGTCGAGTGGACGATGTTGCGGTGGAGCCAATTCCGGGCCATCGTACATCTGCTCGTCAGCGTAGTTGTAGAACCAGTCCTCGCCCGGCTCGTAACTGCGCACGAATTGATGCCGAGTGGACTCGGCGTGTTTGCTCGCGTGCTGCGAAGGCGAGGAATCACAACACCCGATGTGACCACACTGTGCGCACCGACGCAGATGGACCCACCACCCCTGCGACTGCGTGCACTCCACACACCCCGGACCCGACGGCGGTACCTGTGGGTCGATGCCTTCGATCGTCATAATTGCTCCTCTGTCGCCGGGTCGACGGGCAGTCGCACGATGAATCGCGTGTCGCCGGGCTCGGACACCACGCGCAGATCACCCTGATGCTTGTTCACCACGATCCGCCACGAGATGTCCAGGCCGAGACCCGTGCCCTCGCCGACGGCCTTGGTGGTGAAGAAGGGCTCGAAGATTCGCGACCGAATCTCCTGCGGCACACCAGGTCCGGTGTCGCATATTTCGATCTGGACTCGGTTTTCGTCCACGGACGTGCGTACCGTCAACACCCCGGCACCGTCCATGGCCTGCACGGCGTTGTCGATCAGATTGGTCCATACCTGATTGAGTTCGGCGGCGTAGGCAGGAATGGGCGGCACCGCCGGGCCGTACTCCTTCACCACGCGGATATCGTCACCGATCTTGCGGCCCAACATGATCAGGGTGCTGTCGAGTAGTTCGTGCACATCCACCGATCGATACGGCGCACGATCCATCTGCGAATACTGCTTCGCTGCCTCGACGAGCGTCGAGATCCGTGTGGTCGAATCCGCGATCTCGTTCATCAGCAATTCGGTTTCAACGGTGTAGTTGAGCCACCGGATCGCCCCCTCGAGCATCCTCGGATCGTCGACCGTCGCGGAAACCTTGTCGAGCCACGGCACATCGAGACCGGCCGAGACGAACGTCGGAGCCAGGTCCCAACCGCCACCGATGCCCTTGTCCTCGAACCACTCGCCGAGTTCGTCCTCGCGGTCCGAGGCTTCCATCGCGGTCAGCTTCGGAGCCTTGGCAACCAACTCCACGGCCTCGTTCTGCAGGCCGACCAGATGCGCCATGCTGCCACGATCGAGAGTGCCTCCTGCGATCATCGCCAACTTCTGCCGCATGTGCGCCACCCGGTCACGCAACGCCGACGTCGCCCGCACCGCGGCTGCGGCCGGGTTGTTCAGCTCGTGCGTCAGCCCGGCCGACAGAGAACCCAACGCCAACAAGCGTTCTCGCTGCTCCACTATCTGTTTGGTGCTCTGATTGCCGAAGAACAGCCCTTCCAGTAGGTGCAGCGCCATCGGGAACCACTCCCGCACGATGGACGCGAAGCACTCGGCATCGAGAACGAAGAACCGCGAACGCTCGGTCACCCGCATCGAACCCTGGTACGTCTGCGGCACTCGATCACCCAGGTACGCCTGCCACGCGCCTGCGTACACCCCGCGCTGGGACGTCCGGTTGACCACCAGATCCTCCCCGCCCGATAGCTTCGAGAGCACCAACGCTCCGTCGATCAGCACGTAGAAGCACGTCGCCGGATCACCCTCCGAGTACACCGGCCCCGGTTCGATCGTCTCGATGCGTCCCTCCCGGCACAGCTCGGCCAACTGCGGGTCGGTGAGCTGCTCGAACAGAAACAGCGTTCGCAATTCCTCCGGCTCACAGCTCGACGCGCTCACGGGTTCGCCAGATATCTGTGCACCAGCATCACGGCCATGGCTCCCTCTCCTACTGCCGACGCGACGCGTTTGGCCGAGTCGGATCGCACGTCACCGGCCGCGAACACGCCCGGCACGCTCGTCTCGAGGTGGTGTGGGAGCCGGGCAGAGGTCCACCCGGCGGGACCGCGTCCATCGACGACGAGATCCGGCCCGGTCACCACGAATCCATGATCGTCCCGAACGAGCACTCCGTCGAGCCACTCGGTGCGCGGGGCCGCTCCGATGAACAGGAACAGATACTGCGCATCGACGGTCGTGGTGGCGTCGGTGGCCCTGTTGTGCAGCGTGATCGATTCGAGGTGACCGTCACCGGCCACACCCGCGACCTCGGTGCACGGCCGGACGGTGATCTTCGGATTCTCCTCGATCTGCTTGATCAAGTAGTACGACATCGATGCTTCGAGTGAGGTGGCCCGGATCAAGATGGTGACCGACCTGGCACCGCGCGCGAGGTACACCGCGGCCTGACCGGCCGAGTTGGCTCCGCCGACGATGTAGACATCCTGCTCGGCGCAGCGCGCGGCCTCGGTCATCGCAGATCCGTAGAACACACCCCGCCCGGTGAAATCGTCGATCCCGGGAGCGTCCAACCGGCGGTAGGCGACTCCGGTGGACAGGATGATCGTCTGGGCGCTGATACTTCGGCCGTCCGCGAATCGCACGGTGCGCGCCGCACCGTTGACCTCGAGTCCCACCACATCCTGGGTGGTGACGACCTCGGCACCGAACTTGAGGGCTTGACGCCTCGCCCGCTCGGCCAGCTGCGCCCCCGATACCCCGTCCGGAAAGCCCAGGTAGTTCTCGATGCGGGAACTCTGCCCGGCCTGACCGCCTGTCGCGGTGCGCTCGATCAGCGTCGTCCGCAGGCCCTCTGATGCGCCGTACAGCGCGGCTCCGAGTCCTGCCGGACCGCCGCCGATGACGACCAGATCGTAGAACTCCTCCGAGGGCGAGACGGTCAGGCCGAGCCGGTCGCCGAGGGCGGCATCGGAAGGCTCGACGAGCGCATCACCTTCGGTGGTGATCACCACCGGAAGTCGATCCTCGGTCACACCTGCTGCGGCCAGTAGCCGCGCACCCTCGGACTCGTCGGACATGTACCACCGGTACGGCAGCTGATTTCGGGCGAGAAACTCGCGAATCTCCGAGGACCGCGCAGACCAGCGATGGCCGATGATCTTGGTCTCCGAGGTGGCGCGGTGGTCGTAGGCACACCAGGCCTCCAGTTGGGCGTCGACCACGGGGTAGAGCTTTTCCTCGGGCGGATCCCACGGCTTGAGCAGGTAGTAGTCGAGATCGATGACGTTGATGGCGTCGATCGCTGCATTGGTATCGGCGTAGGCGGTGAGCAGAATGCGACGGGCCGTCGGGAACAGGTCCATTGCTTGTTCGAGAAATTCCATGCCGCTCATCTGGGGCATGCGGTAGTCGGCCAACAAAATGGCGACCGGGGTGCCGCGCAGAGCGAGTTCTCTGAGTGCGTCCAGCGCTCCGGCACCGGATTCGGCGCGGACGATACGGTAGCGCTCGCCGTAGCGGCGGCGCAGGTCGCGGGCGACGGATCGCGATACTCCGGGATCGTCGTCGACGCTGAGAATGACCGGTTTCATGACCCTCCAGGACTGATGCTCGTCAACCTCATGAGCATGCCACCGCAGCGCCCCGAACGGGAGGCATGCGGTAGCCCCCGGAACCTGGGGTCGGGGTCAGATCAGGCCGCGACGGATCAGATCGAGTTCCTGCGGGGTGAGTAGCCGTTCGAGCTTCTCGGCGGGCCACGAGCGTGGCCGCCCGCTCATCCTGGCAGTCTTCAACAAAGGTAGATCACTGCTGCTACGACGCAGTATCGACTGTAATTTCACGGTGGATCACTCCGAACAAGGTATTCGTTGGTCCCGACACTCCGCTTGCTACATCGATCAGTGTCCGCCCGGTGTTAACGCCTCGGTGGGATCTCGTACGGCGTTTCGCGGCCGGAGACCGTTTCCGACCGTGCTGTTCGGGTAATCGGATCCTCAAATCTACTGATCGGGGACAGTTCGTGAACACGTCGGGAAATTCTGTGGCCAACTCGGTGCAAGACAACAGTGCTTTCGAGTACGCGGCTCGGGGCGGCCACTTCGTCAGCGGACTGCTGAACGTATTGATCGGCTACATTGCCGTCCGATTGGCGTTCGGTCAGTCCGGTAATGCTGATCAGTCCGGCGCACTCGCCGCGCTGGCCGCGCAGCCGGGCGGAAGAATTGCCCTGTGGGTCGCGGTTGTCGCTTTCGTGGCGCTGGCCCTGTGGCGGATCCTCGAGGCGATAGTCGGCAAGAAGTCCGATTCGGATGCAGGCAGCGCCTTGGACCGGGGCAAGGCAGTGGCACTGGCCGTGGTCTACCTCACGTTCGCGTTCTCGACCTGCGGCTTCGCGACCGGCTCGGGCGAAGACAGTGGACGGCAGAATGCCGGCTACTCGGCGCGGTTGATGGAATCCGGCGGCGGCAAGCTCGTCCTGATCGTGGTGGGCCTGATCGTCATCGGCGTCGGCGGCTACCACATCTACAAGGGGGTATCGAAAGGCTTCCTCGACGATCTGAAAGGTCATCAGAGCGAGGCGGTCGTCAAACTCGGCATGACTGGATACGCAGCCAAGGGCGCTGCCCTGGTAGGAGCCGGAATCCTCGTCGGGGTTGCAGTACTGCAGTCCGACCCGTCGAAAGCCTCGGGAATCGACGCCGCGGTCAAGACCCTCGGCGCTCAGCCCTACGGTCGGATTCTGCTGATCCTCGCGGGAGTGGGAATCGGGCTCTACGGCCTGTACGCCTTCGTCCTGGCTCGTCGCGCCCGGATGTAAGCCCCCCCCCCGAGTTCCCGTCGTGCGCCTTTTGCGTACCTGGAGGTACGCAAAAGG